>JAGSHJ010000311.1 GCA_023954595.1 Bacteriovoracaceae bacterium
CAGTTCGGCCAAATTATTGACCGAATTATGGGAGCTGCTAAAAGTATTGATGCCGAGAAAACTGGGCAGTTTTGTGAACTTGGCAAAATTGTTAGCTACAAGGCAAGTCAAACCGACGACCTAAAACTTCTAGAAATTGTCACCGCTGTCCTATTTGATACTTTGGATATTTTGAGATCTCTTTTGGAAAATATTGAAGAATCAAGTGAAGAAAAAGTTGAAGGGATAAATCTCGAAACTTTTTCAAATAGATTAAAATGGCTTGCAGAAAAGTTTTCTCATGTTGAGCGTGCCTCAGTTGCGGTAGCTGAAGAAAGCACAGACAACAAGCAAGAGTCTATCGACCAACTACTGGCCGATCTTGGGCTTTAGCCGACACTAAGTAACACTTCCACAGGGGGACACAGTCCCCCACTAGCACATACCCGCCTTCTTTACTCTGGAAAAACTAACTACTGGAAATATTTTGGAAAATAAGAGAATATTAATTCATGACAACTCTTATAAATAAAAGCAATCACCCAGTTAATATAAAAAGAATCAACGTTCGTATTTGGACTCTTCGAGATGAAATAGAGTCCTGTATACAAAAACGTATTGAGGAACAAGGCCTAGAGAACGTAAACATCGATGACATTAAAGAGTATTACTCTTCTTTGACACCAAAGAACTTTCCAGCTGACGAGCTTGATGATGACAATTTGATTGAGATGAACGCTCAGCCCGGCGTCGAAGACACTTCTGAAATGAACGAAGAAGATATCCCAGACGACGCTATGAATGAAATGGCGGCTGCCATGGCCGCAGAGGCAGAAGAGAATTCTGAAGATGACTCAGCGTCTGATCAAGATTCAGACAAAGATGAAGATGAGTCTTCTGAATCTGACAGTGATGAATCACAGCAAGATTCAGAAAATGAAGCTGATGATGAAAAGGCCAAAGAGATGGCCGATCAAATAATGGAAGACATTGCTAGTGAAGACACTTCTAAAAAGAGTGGATTTCAAAGGGTAAAGCCGTCTAAAGACAAAATGGTTGAAGGGTTTGCATTTCTTTCTGAAATTCATATGGATCAAATTTTATTCTTTGGTAAGAAGAACTACACTAAAGGCCAAAACATAATTATTGAATTTCTTATACCTAAACGTTTCTCCATCACTGCAGAAATTGAAAACTGTTTGCACATAGAAAGAAAAAGTAAAATCATTAGTGAGACAAAGCCAACTCACAGAGTTCAGGGCACAAATATTTTCTTATTTGATGGTGAAAGGGACACGCTTCGTGAGTTTCTAACTTCGGTAGAGCCAGTTATTCCACCACCACCAAAAAAGCTCAAGCGTCCTGATGAAGACGAAGATGACGAAGATGAATTTGATGACTTGGGATTTTAGGCCATGGAAGTAATTCGTCAGAAACTAAAAAACTATATTTCAACATGGCTTTTGGCCCTATTCACACTAGGTCTGTTAACGCTTCTGATTTTTTCTGAAATCTTTCAAAATGTAGTCATTAAAGACTCAGTGTTTGATAACTTCTCAGAGCCAATTAAATCAGACATTTTGGCGAACATTAAAACGATCAGAGTTAAAAACCGTCTAGGAAAATTCACGGTAACTCTAAACCAAAGAAACCAGTGGGATCTCATTGAACCAAGAAAGATGCCTACACCAACCAAAACAATTGAAAAAATCATTCAATCTCTTGAGACGATTTCAATTCGTACTCTTCACCAAAAAGAGCCAATTAACTTACAGAGTTTTTCTCTTGATAGGCCAATTGCAATTCTAGACTTGTACACAAAACTTGAAGAACACATCCAAGTAAAAATCGGCCTCGTAAACCCGATTAACAACACCTCATATTTAACATTTTCAAATCACGACATCATATTTCAAACGAATGCTCTCAAACACAATCTTGAATTGATGGATTTAAGTGACTTTATCGACTCTCGAATTTTTGGAGAAAAGTTGGCAGAGGTTCAAAAGCTTTATGTCTATAGAGGAAAGAACAGGGACACCTCAAACACATTGTCTAGAACACCAACTGGGTGGATCTCTAAAAGGTACAGGACAATAAGTGACAAGTCTGTTGAAAATAAGATTTCAAGCATTCTAGATATCAAAAGTCATATGATTGTGGATAACGAGAACGAAAAATTAACGAACTACATTCAAAACTATTTAAATAATCCACTCTACAGAATCCAGATGAAAAAGATTAACGGCGAGACTACTACTTACACAGTTTCACATCTCGTTAATTCTGTTCCTGATTTAAAGATTGAGAAGAAGCAATACTTTCTTATGAAATCAAGTAATAGGCAACACCCTCACTTAATTCACAAAGACTACTTGGATCGTTTTCTGATTCGTTACCAACATTTAAAATAAAAAAAGCCGCTCACTAGGAGCGGCCATTAAATTAGAATGCTTTCTGCCACCCTAAAGTAAAATTTTCTTCCGGTGCTAATTGAAAGTCTGCAACCTTAAAGCTTACAAGTTTTCCGTATTCTGCCGCCAAACGGTGACCTTTTAACATACCCTTTTGAAATGAATAGTTAACACCCACATAGGCAGTATCAAATCTTCTCAGGCTGTATGCCGTATCATGTGTCGTAGACATCATTGTATGCATAACTTCATCTTGTCCTGAGATCTTCTCAAATTGCTTTCTCTCAACTCTCAATGAAATTGAAACAGAATCTATTGGCATGTAACTCGCCCACGCATTAAAGCCGTGCTCATTTCCTAGACGGTAGTCTTCGTCATTATTACCGACATTAATAAGTGTTTTAAGTTGTGCACCAAAAGAGTAGTCTTCGATGAACTTCACGGCCGTAAGACCAAGATTGAACCCATAAGTTCCGCCACCGAGCTGCATTGGGTAACCCAATCGCATATCGTTATTCTCTTCTTCGATGTCACCTAGAGGAAACTTAACTCCAGCAAGACCAACTACAACCAAATCTTCAGACTCAACAATGTCATAGAGAACATTTAGCTTTGTATCACCAAGTCCAGACGTAGAGCTCTCACTCTCCATTCCATTCATTGCCATAGACATTTCCATATCATTAGCAATATATCCTTGCATAACTGCCAAAGTAATCTTGTCTGTGAGTCCGTACATTCCACCAATCATGTACATAGACATATCCATATTGGTAGGAATCATACTTTTATTATTGTCATCTTTGTAATCTTGCTCGTCTTGGTAATCGCTTCCATTAATAAGCTTGTTCATATTCATTTTCATGTAACGAATAGAAACCATAGAACTTCCCTTTTCATGGGTGTGATCCCCCATTACACCGATAGGTGCATGGCGATCGGCCTTGTGGCTTAAGTCAGCAAAAACAATATTAGAAATTAGCAAACCAATTGCTAGTAAACGCATAGTAAATCCTTTTATAAAATGTAATCGTAAATTTTAGTGGGTTTATACTATGAAAGGAGGTGCTCGTGCTTTGCAAGGCCCTTGTATAATGGCCGGAATAAAGACAGATTTTAATTTTAATATTTCTACATTTATCGGGCCGAAGTTGAGTTCACGCCCTGTAGTTCCAATGAGTGGTTGTATGCTTCCTTGCCCAGCAACGACAGTCTTATCACTATCTTGTGAGATCTGAGCACTAGTCAGTAATGATGTGTAGGCATAGTGATCTACTTGTGTGACAGACTTACCAAGGTATAAGTTTACACTTGCAAGAGCTGCAAAGTAGACGAAAGCAAACACAATATAAGCACTAAAAATAGCAGTGATTATGTTATTGAATTTTTTTGATTGAATTGAACTCAACGTTACTAAACTTTTTTAATTTTTTATTAAGATTAATTTAGTCGTCTAATTAAGGTAAGTCCATCTAAGAAAGGAACAAAAATGGCCTTTAAGTCTTTTTGATTTTTAATCCATTCGTGCATTTCAAAAACATTTGAAGCACTCTTCTTTTTTTCACGCAGATCTTTATTTAAAAAGCTTCCTCGCCAATAACTATTATCAATTGCAATGATTCCATTTGATGCAAGCTTTGGAAGTGC
>JAGSHJ010000302.1 GCA_023954595.1 Bacteriovoracaceae bacterium
ACCTAAAACAACTAGTGACTTAAATCCCGAAAATATTCGTCCATCTGGAGCATTGTCTGGTTGGCTGACACAGGCCAGCGGTAATGCTGCTAAATCGGGTAGACAAGAAATGGGAGAGCGAGACCTTTTAAAGTTTCTACCTCAAACATTTCCGACCCTAGATTTAGACTATTCCAAACTAAAAGGCGCAGAAGAAGAGGAAGCTGAGGTTCCCACATTTCTAGTAAACCTCAATGATCTCGCTAAAGAGGGCAAGCTTGACCCTGTAATCGGAAGAACCAAAGAAATCAGAGCTGTTATGGAAATCCTTGGCAGACGTGGGAAAAATAACCCTGTTCTTGTGGGACCTGCTGGTGTTGGTAAGACCGCAATTGTTGAAGGACTTGCGGATGCGATTGTTAAAGAACAAGTGCCTGATGTTTTAAGAGGCAAGACTGTATATAGCATGGAGCTTGGCTCACTTATTGCGGGTACAAAATTTAGAGGGGAGTTTGAAGAGAGAATCCAGGGACTTCTCAAATTTGCCAAACAAGGTGCTGGTGAATACATCATCTTCATTGACGAGATCCACCAGTTAATTGGAGCGGGTAAAACTGATGGCGCAATGGACGCGGCAAACCTTTTAAAGCCAGCACTATCTAGAGGTGATCTCCACTGTATAGGTGCCACTACTGAGGATGAATTTCAAAAGTACATCCTAAAAGATCCGGCACTTGAGAGACGTTTTCGTCAGGTTCCAGTTCATGAACCATCAAGAGAAGACTCTATTGAAATCCTTATGGGGCTTAAAGAGAAATTTGAAGCTCACCACGGGATTAAAATTTCTGATGAAGCAGTCTATAGCTCAGTTATGCTATCTGATCAGTATATTACGGATAAGAACCTACCGGATAAGGCAATTGACCTAATAGACGAGTCTGCATCAGCTTTAAAGTTGTCAGCAGAAGCGATGCCAACGGAGCTTGAGATTCTTAAGTCTGAAATTAGAAATAAGAAGATCCTTGCACAGGTAGATAAAGACAATAAGGACATTCATTCTGAGATAGAGAAGCTTCAGAAAAAATTTGATGAAGGCTATGTGAAATGGGAAGGCCAGGTTGGAGCTCTTAAGAAAGTCAGTGAGATTAGAAATCGTGTTGAAAAATTGAGATTCGATTTAGAGGTTGCTGAGAGAGAATCAAATTATGAAGAGGCGTCAAAGATAAAGTATCACCTTCTTCCTGAAGCTGAAAAAGAGCTAACAGGGCTAAGTCATGATTGGATCTTAAAAGAAGAAAATATCGCAAATATTATTGCTCGCCATACAGGTATACCTGTAGAGAAGATATTAAAGTCAAAACAAGAAGAGCTTTTAAAGCTTGAAGAAGTATTGAATAAAAGAGTTTTTGGTCAAGGTGAGGCGTTAACTGAAATCAGCGAAACCCTTCTCGCTAGTTATGCAGGCCTGACTGATGAGACTCGTCCTATGGGCTCTTTCCTGCTAATGGGCCCTACCGGTGTAGGTAAAACGGAAACAGCTAAGGCGTTGGCCGCTTATCTTTTCGATGATGAGAAGAATATGATTCGCTTAGATATGAGTGAATTTAGCGAAAAGCATAGTGTGGCAAAACTAATAGGCGCACCTGCCGGTTACGTAGGTTATGATGAGGGTGGGGTCCTTACCGAAGCTGTAAGACGACATCCTTACTCTGTAGTACTTTTTGATGAAATTGAAAAAGCTCACTCAGACTTTTCAGACATCCTACTTCAAATTCTTGATGATGGCCGTTTAACGGATAATAGAGGAAGGACAATAAACTTTAAAAACACTATTATTATCCTAACTACAAACTCAAAAGATCCAGCAAGAGACTTCAAACCCGAAGTTCTGGGACGTCTTGATGCAAGACTTGAATACAGCCCTTTAGGTAAAGACGTTATGGAGAATCTTGTTGAGAAACAGATTAAGCTTCTACAAAGTAGACTTAAATCCAAAAAAATCGAGATTGAGTTTACGGGGGATGCAAAGAAGCAACTTGCTGATCTTGGTTATGATGAAAAATTTGGAGCAAGACCTCTTCAATCTGTATTTAATAGACTAGTGATTAGACCTTTATCTAAATTTATTTTAAAAGGTGAAGAGGGAACAGGAGCTATAAGTGTCACGGTTAAAGATGGCAGCATCGAATTGATTCAAGTTTAAATATCACCAAAGTAATTATTAATTAAATCTATGGCCTTGGTTTCTTCCAAGGCCTTTTTATTTCTACCGATTCACTTGTGAAAAATACAAGGCCCACCTGTGCGATTCAAATGAATCATCAACTGCACTGCTGTAGAAAGAGTGCAGCTTCCATGACTCCTCAATGAAGAGGAGCCTTTATCACAAAGGTTTTGTTATGGAAGACATTTACAGGGTGTTTGCTCTTGTTTTTCTGATCTACGTATTGCTACGTCTTCAGAGAAACGAGTAGGCATTAGGGGAGGTGTTAGCAGCACCTTCCTACCTGTGAATGCATCTTTATCTTAGCAAAAATTAATAGCAGCATCAAGCAGCTAAAGCCTAATCAAAACTCAAAAATATGCATCTAAATTAAAATTCTTACCTGTTTTCTAGTGGTTAGAGCTTTGAATTAGAGATTTAGGAACAAGATAGCCAATCAAACGGGAAGCTATTTCTATTTAAAAGATGGACTTGGATCTGTAACAGATATCACGGACGCCAACGGAAATCTCGTCCAACACTATAGTTACTCAAGCTTTGGCGAATTGTTGAAGATTGTGGACGGAAGAGGCACAGATATCACCACAAATGCGCCTGTGAAGACGAGTTACGGGTATACTAATAGGGGGCATGACGAAGAAAGCGGCTTGATATATTACAGGGCTCGTTATTATGAGCCTCAGATTGGGAGGTTTTTGTCGGAGGACCCAGATGCGGGGAAAATCAAGGCTCCAATTTCTTTTACTACAAAATATACTTATGTTGAGAATAGTCCAATTAATTATACTGACCCTTGGGGGCTTTATGCTCTAGATTTAGGGGGAACTATAAATGGTGTTATTGATAGGACTTTCGATTTCGCGAGTAGTAGCCTGGGTAAGTTTGGTGTTCACGTTTCATCTGCTGATTTAGCAAGGGGAACAATTATTGTAGGAAGTACGGCATTAGCGCTGGGGACAGGAAACCCATATGCTGTTGGTGCAGCAATTTCTAATACACTGGCCTTAGCGGGTGATTTTGGAAAGGGAGGTTCTGCTTCGGATGTTTTCAATCAATCCCTCAATTTCACAGTTGCGACTGCTGTCGGTATTTTTGTTGGTGCACCGACATTGGGTGGGTCTCTTCTTGGGGGAGCGACCGCGTTTGGTGCGGGAAAACTCTTAGGACTATCAAATAAAGATGCTCTAGCGGCCGGAGTGGGGGCAACAGGTGGAATCCACTGTAAGAATGCTAACTGCACATATGATGGTGTTAAGAAAAAATATAATGATTTCTTCGGTGGAGGGGCAAGTTTTAATAAATCCTCCGGCGGTGGAAGAGACTTTATCCCTAGCATTTAAATTAGGGGGGGAATGTAGATGAAGACTAAAAAAGATGTTATTAAATTGAAACCTAGGATTGAAGTTGCACGTATCATTGTAAGCCTTGGTGTCGCAATAATTTGTCTTGTTGAAGGCTTCAAAAATCATGATTTTATTACCATTGGTGCAGGGATGGCTATACTTGTTGTTTTAATGTTGGGCATTTACAATAATCTATTTAATCACTATCATCTCTTTTCAGGGGTATTGACCTATAAGTTTTCACCCTTAGGAATAAGATCCAAGTTTTTCTTTGAGAAGATCGAACTCAACGGTAACGTTCTTATTCTTTATGATCCCAATGAAGGAAGCAAAAAAATTTACCTTTCCAAGAAAAATGATTTTCGAAGGCTGAAAGAACTATGCACGGATTTTTCAGGGACTAATCGTGATGAACGAAAAGTGTGAAAGAGGGGGGAGCCTCTACTTGCCCTGCTGCTACACATATGCAAATTGTTCAGCAACAACCTCTGCACCTACAGGTGGGCGTGATTACATCCCGAATTGCCTCTGGCTCCTCAGTTTTTATACCTAGCTTTGGTTATATAAACAGAGAGCATTCGTGAAGTGG
>JAGSHJ010000281.1 GCA_023954595.1 Bacteriovoracaceae bacterium
CAATAAGAAATTTGTCTTTATTACTGGTGGAGTGGCAAGCTCTCTAGGAAAGGGATTAGCTGCAGCATCGATTGCTTCTTTATTAGAAAGAAGAGGCATAAAGATCAATATGCTTAAAATGGATCCATACATCAATGTCGATCCTGGTACAATGAGTCCTACTCAACATGGTG
This sequence comes from Bacteriovoracaceae bacterium, assembly GCA_023954595.1. Lineage (GTDB taxonomy): Bacteria > Bdellovibrionota > Bacteriovoracia > Bacteriovoracales > Bacteriovoracaceae > UBA845. The sequence goes on from JAGSHJ010000281.1 coordinate 174, forward strand.
AAGTATTTGTTACTGATGATGGCGCAGAGACGGATCTGGATCTTGGCCATTATGAACGATTTACTTCATTAACTCTTAAAAAGAAAAATAACTTCACAACCGGCCAAGTATACTTGCAGGTTATTGAGAACGAAAGAGAAGGTAAATACCTAGGTAAGACTGTTCAAGTTGTACCTCATATTACTAACGAGATTAAGAAAAGAATCCATGCGGCAGCAGAGGATAGCGATCTATTAATTGGCGAGATTGGTGGAACTGTAGGTGACATCGAGTCTCAACCTTATATGGAAGCTATTCGTCAATTCTCTCATGACGTTGGTCCTGAGAACGTATTGTTTGTTCACTTAGTTTTAATTCCTTACCTAAATGCGGCAGGAGAGTTGAAGTCTAAGCCTGCACAACACTCTGTTAAAGAGCTTAGATCAATTGGTCTTTTTCCAAATATAATAATCTGTAGAGCGGATAGAGATATCGATCAAGACATCCTTGATAAGATTTCACTTTTCTGTAATGTACCAAAGTCTAATGTCTTTAAATCAATTGATTTGGACTCTATCTATAAAGTACCACTTAGCTTTCACAACCAAGGACTTGATTCAAAAGTTATCGAGTTGTTGGGAATATGGGCAAGTCAGCCAGACATTAAAGACCTGGAGAAGGTTGTCTACAATGTTGAGAATCCAAAGGGCGAAGTAAAAATCGGTGTAGTTGGAAAATACACTGACCTAATCGAATCTTACAAGTCATTGGATGAAGCACTAAGACATGGGGCTATTGCAAATCAGGCAAAGCTTAAAATGGTTTATATCGACTCTGAAGACATTGAGTCTGGACGAACTGAAAAACTTGAAGAAGTTGATGGTATTTTAGTTCCTGGTGGATTTGGTGAGAGAGGAACTGAAGGAAAGATTGCTGCAATCAAGTTTGCTCGTGAGAATAACGTTCCGTTTTTTGGAATCTGTCTTGGTATGCAATTAGCAATGATTGAATACGCAAGAAACGTTGCGGATCTAGCGAGTGCCACGAGTATGGAGTTTGAAGGCAAAGGCGACTTTGTTGTTCATTACATGGAAGGGCAATCAAAAGATATTAAGAAGGGCGGGTCAATGAGACTAGGTGCTTATGACTGTCATTTGGAGAAAGGCTCCCTTGCCGAAAAAGTTTACGGACAAAGTGATATCTCTGAAAGGCATAGACACCGTCTGGAAGTAAACAATGAATATGTAAATCAGCTTAAAGAAGCTGGTATGACAGTATCTGGTGTCAACAAGGAATTAAATCTCGTTGAGGTGATTGAGTTATCAAATCACCCATACTTTATTGCTTGTCAGTATCACCCAGAATTTAAATCAAGACCATTCAATCCACATCCTCTTTTTAAGACTTTTGTGGAAGCGTCTTGGAACAAACAAAAAGGAAAGTAATGAGTAAAATGGAACTATTTATTGGGCCGTGTGTTCTTGAATCAGAAGAATTGGCGATGACTGTCGCCGAGCGCTTAGTTAAAGATCTTGAACCATACAAAGATAAAATTAAAATGAGCTTCAAGGGAAGCTTTGATAAAGCAAATAGAAGCTCAATTGACTCCTATAGAGGCCCAGGCCTTGAGGAAGGTCTTAGAATCTTGGAAAAAGTATCTAAAACTTTTGATGTACCTACAATTACTGACTTCCATTCTCCTGAGCAGGCGGAGGTTGTTGCAAGTGTTGTTGATACTCTTCAAGTCCCAGCATTTCTATGTCGTCAGACAGATATGATCATTGCAGGAGCTAAGGCCTGTAAGCAATACGGTGGTCAATTGAAAGTTAAAAAAGGTCAGTTCTTGGCCCCTTGGGATTGCCAAAATATTGTAGAGAAAGCACAAAACTTTCTACCATTAGATAGAATCCTTTTAACTGAAAGAGGAACTAGCTTTGGATACAATAATCTTGTTGTTGATATGGCGAGCTTTCAAATTATGAAGTCTTTTGGTGTTAGAACTGTTCATGATGCAACTCACTGTGTGCAAAAACCTGGTGGGCTTGGTAAGTCTACAGGTGGAAAAAGAGAACAGATTTTCACTCTTGCAAAGGCCGCAATTGCAGCCGGTGCTGATGCTATCTTTATGGAAGCACATCCAAACCCGGATAAAGCTCTTTCAGATGCAACTTCTCAATTGCCTCTGGACCAGGTGAGTTCAATGATTGGAAAATTACTAGAGATTAAGGAAGTGGTTGATAATGTTTAGTTGCGACAGAGATTTTGATTTAAGACAGGCCGCAAAGCCGTTTCACGATAAGCTTAAAAAAGTAAAAGTAGCAATCTTTGACGTTGATGGAATTTTAACCAACGCAAAGGTTTACTGGTCTGGTGAAGAAGTTGGTTTTAATAGATTCTTCAATGTAAGAGATGGCTATGGGCTAAAGGTTCTAAAGAATGCTGGGATTCACGTTGCTATCATCACAGGTGGTGACAGTGTTGGAGTATCCAAAAGAATGAGAGGCCTAGGCCTTGCTGATGAGTTGATTCACATGGGTAACGAAGATAAAAGAGATGCCTTTGAGAAAGTTTTAAAGACCACAGGTTGTTCTGAAGAAGAAGCACTTTATATGGGGGATGAGTTTTTTGATCTTCCAATTTTAAAAAGAGCTGGCTTCTCTGCAACAGTACCTAATGCAAGTATGGAAGTAAGAGAAGCTGTAGATTATGTAACTCACTTTGGTGCGGGTGATGGCTGTGCTAGAGAAGTCATGGATATGCTTAGGTATGCTCAAGACATAGTTCCGGAAATAGAACACTAAATATGGAAGAATTAGGAAAAAAGCTTTATAAATCCACCGCTTTAAAAGAGTTCAAGCTTTTATATTTGAATATTGCGGGACTTCTTCTATTTAATCTTGTGTTGCAAACTTTAGGTAACCCGGTGTTTGAGGAACAATTTAGCTCAAATGCAATGGGCGTGATTAACTATCACTTGAAGTATCCAGAGGACTTTCTGATTTACTGCCTTACGATTTTGTTTCCTGCAATTTATTATTCATTTATTAGAGGTATTGTTTTTTGTGAAAATGGAATGATCATCAATAGAGGATTTCCATTCTTTAACAGAAACGTTCTTTATAAAAATATCTCCAGGTACAAAATAATTCATCCAAAATATTTGATGGGTGTTAAAAGAAGTGACATCGAAGAAGAGTTTGTTTTTACCATTAGGAATATTGATAGAGTTGTGGCGATCCTGGATCAACATCACATCCCTGGAGATCTTGGCAGAGAGACCCTTGAGAAGACTATGACTGTTAATAAAAAACTGGTCGTGTTCTTTATCTTTTTTGGAACTGTAATGTTTTTCATTCAATATTTCGGTGGGTTCTCCCAACTTCTAAGATAACGAATCTTTGTCTAAAGTGTAGATGTTGAAGGCGTGACGAATTACCGGTTGCGCCACATTTCTCACAGGTGTTCCACCAAGAGTTTGGCCTTTCTCTATCCCTTTATGTGCATGGCCATGAAAGGCAATGTCGGCCCCTCCATGATCTAATGCCTCTGCAAGATAATAAGAACCTAAGAATGGATAAATCTCTTTTTTCTCTCCCATAAGTGTTTGGGTAGTAGGTGAGTAGTGCAGAAGTCCTATCTTGTAGGTCGTATCAAGGCCTCTGAGTTGTTCTTCAAAGATTCCTGCCGAATCCTTTGAGTGACGCATGAATGCCTTCATCTCAGGTTCTCCAAAGTCTGAGCCACATGCGCCAACAAAGCCGCCGCCAAAACCTTTGGCCCCTGAAATACCTACCGTCTGATCGTTTATATTGAGTGTCACTGAACTATTTTCTAAAACGATTACATCGGCATCCTCTAAGATTTTAATGACTTCTTTTACTTGTCCTAGGTGATAGTCATGATTTCCAAGAACGGCGATAACTGGTACTGGACACTTTTTTAAATCATGTGCAAGTGCACGCATCTCATCAGGGTGACCTGTTTGAGTTAAGTCTCCAGCAAGTAGGAAACAGTCCGCTTTTGTTTCTATGTCTTTAAAGTGATTACTAAGTCTGTTTTGCGAGTGTTTATCGAAGTGGACATCTCCCGCAGCTGCGATACGAATCATTGGATAACCTCGCTTTCTTCAGGTCCTGGTAGGCTTCTTACAAAGATATGGTTTTTAAACTCTCTCTC
>JAGSHJ010000148.1 GCA_023954595.1 Bacteriovoracaceae bacterium
ATTAAAGCCTGCGCAGGTGAAGGAGTTCCAGACTCTGGGTCACTTAAGGTTGATGAATGTTTTTGCAAAGAAACTATTGAAACAAGAAATTGGATTGCTTATAGAAATATGGATGAAAAGTTTTCCAATCTAAAGCATCCTGCCCAAAACAATGGAGAGATAAAACAATTTATATCAGCTCCTCTTTGGGTAGACGGTAAACTTTATGGAACTCTAAGCTTTAGCTCTTCGAAAGAAAAACTTCTTGAATTTTCTTCTGAAGAAATCAAAATTGTAGAGGTTCTCGCTGAGAGTCTCTCACAAAAATTGAGTATCATGCTTGAGAAGCAGAACAACCAATTGGTTTTGGAAGTCTTTAATGCTGCTCCTGAATTTATAGGAATTGCAGACGCTGTCACGGGTAATGTTCTGTATCATAATAGGGCATTTAATGAGATTAGTGGCAAGCCTCCTGAAGGAGGTCACCAGATTCATGAGTATCATCCTGAAGATGCTGTTAAACTCATTGAAGATATGGCCATTCCACACGCACTTGAGCACGGTTCTTGGCAAGGGGAAAACACACTTTTAACTGCAACAGGTGAAGAAATTCCTGTTCTGCAGACAATCGTTTTTCAAAAAGATGAGAGAGGTCTTCCTAAATACACATCTACAATCATGCAAGACATCAGTCAGCTTAAGTCTTTGCAAGATGAACTTGAAAAAGAACAGCAGCGACTAGACTTTGCAATTAAGACCGCAAATATTGGTGCATGGGAATTTAACCTTGAGGCCAACCACTATACTTGTGATGAAACTATTGCCAGCATATATGGGATTGAAAATGAAGAATTTATAACTCTTAAAAAATGGTTAAACTTAATCCATCCGGATGATAGACAGCCTCTTATGAGTGAAATTGAACTTTCAATTGAAAGCGAACGTGTACTGGCCGAAGAGTTTAGAATCCTTAGACCTGACGGTGACCTAAGATATTTAAAGTGCTCAGCTAGGGTTATGAATAATAAGAATGGCTCTAAAAGTGTCGTTGGTGTCACTTGGGATATATCAGAACAAAAGAAAATGGAAAAAGCACTGCGATCAAGTCTTGATGAATTTCAGGTATTGGCGAATGTTGCACCCGTTGGTATTTTGAAAACCGACAAAGATGGGGCTCCTACCTTTTTTAATCAGAAATGGTCAGAAATTGCAGGCATAAGTATCGAAGAAGCACTTGGATCAGGATGGCAACAATGTATCCATGAAGATGATCAGGCCAGAGTTGTCAAAGACTGGACCGATGCCGCTAAAGAGGGCGTTGATTTTGTTAGTGAGTTTAGAATCGTAAATCAACAAACAGGTGTTGTTTCACACATTCAGGCGCTAACCGCTTCACTAAAAGACTCTTCCGGTGAAGTCATAGGTCATGTTGGTGTAAACTTAGACCTTTCAGAACAAAAGAGAATGGAAGTGCAAATGGCGGACTCAATAAAGCAATTAAGAAGCTTTGTTGAAAATATGCCGGCTGCTGTAGCAATGTTTGATAGAGATTTCAAATACCTCTCAGCCAGTCAAAAATGGAAGCATGATTATAATATCTCAACGGTCTCTATTGATGGTCGAAGCTATTTAGACTTCATCAAGTGGCTACCTAAAGATTGGGAAGTTGGCTACAAGCAAGTTCTAGATGGAAATTCAATCCCTCCAAGACAAGAAAAATTTGTAAAAGACGACGGCACTGTAGAGTGGGTCCACTGGGAAGTAAAACCATGGTATGAAACGGATGGAAACGTTGGTGGCATGATGGTCTTCAGTGAATTCATTACTGATAAGAAAAAGCATGAAGAGGAACTTGTTGTTGCCAAAGAAAAGGCACTTCAAGCATCTAAGGCAAAGTCCTTGTTCTTAGCGAACATGAGTCACGAAATACGTACCCCATTAAACTCAATCATTGGCCTTGCAGATCTATTATCTCAAAGTGACCTTGATGAAGAACAGCACAGATACGTAAGTACGTTTCAACAGTCCGGTGAAATGTTACTAAGTCTTGTAAATGATATTCTCGACCTGTCTAAAATTGAAGCAGGAGAACTCACGTTAGAAGACCATATCTTTAACTTTGAGCGTGTAGCAGATAAAATTGTGAAAGTCTTCTCATGGCAGGTTCAAGATAAACGTTTGGACTTTGATTATTACGTAGACCCAGCAGTGTCCTATGCGTACCGTGGGGATATGAACCGAATTGGCCAGATACTTATTAATCTAGTTGGTAACGCTCTAAAGTTCACACTTGAAGGACGTATTAATTTAAGTATTGAAACTAATAACACTGATCGCCCTGGAAACATCTTAATAAGTGTCAGCGATACCGGTATTGGAATTGCGAACGATAAGCTTGGGCAGATTTTTGAAAATTTCTCACAGGCCGAAGAATCTACAACAAGAAAGTTTGGTGGTACAGGGCTTGGGCTTGCCATCACAAAACGTCTAGTTGCCCTAATGGGTGGGGATGTTAAAGTAGAAAGTGAGCCTGGCAAGGGAAGTGTTTTTAGCTTCACCCTAAATCTAGAAGCGTCTTGCAGTGAAGACTCGGAACATGGAATCTTTAAGCTTCAAGGTTCCAAATACAGAGCACTTCTTGTAGATGATAATGAGATTGGACTTGAAATCACAAGGAAGAAGCTAGAACAAATAGGCTTCACTGTAGAAACTGCAATAACGAAAAGCGAGGGTCTTGATCTCTTTAAACAAAGAGGCCCTACCTATTATGATTATTACATTATTGATCAAAATCTACCTGATGGTAACGGACTCGATTTGCTGGAAGAGCTTAAAAATCAGTATGATATAAAAAATAACCGAATGGTTCTAATGAGTTCCGATCCAAGAAAGACCACCTATGAAAGAAGCAAGTCTTTAGAGATTCCAGTATTAAAGAGGCCTTACTCAAATATTGCTTTATATGAACTTGTTGATAAAGGAATCGGCTCATCCACAAAGTACTCCAATCTTAGAAGTGCCAAACGAGTTGGAGAGCCTGAACAACTAATGCAAATGAATTTAAAGGTGTTAATTGTCGATGATTCTGAAGGAAATAGGGACCTAATTAAAGCATACCTTAAAAAGTATCCTTATGAGCTTGTGACTGCTGAAAATGGGGAAGAAGCACTTTCTCTTATGAAAGATAGTGAGTTCGATATTGTATTTATGGATATGCAAATGCCTGTCATGGACGGATATGTCGCAACGGCCAAATTTAGAGAATGGGAACGAGAGGCCGGCCGGGATAAGCGAATCCCAATCATTGCTCTAACGGCATATGCTCTTGAGAAAGAGGCCGAGAAAAGTTTAGTTGCAGGTTGTGATCAACACGTTACAAAGCCTGTTAAGAAGAACACTATCTTAAAGTGTTTGTTAAAGTTTATTCCGCCTGAAGTTGAATAAGTATTGGAGAGTATTAGATGGGCCTAAGTGGCAAACACATTCTTTCAATTGATGATGATATCGAATTTCAAACTCTTATAAAAAAGATTTTGGAAAACGTTGGCATGAAAGTATATCTTTGTGCAACTTTAAAAGAGAGCGCAGAACTCATGAGGGAGGTTACTCCCGACATTATCCTTTTAGATCTTAACTTGGAGTACGAGTCTGGAAATAAGTTTTTAAAGATTAAACAAAAGAAACCCTCACTTTCCAATATTCCGGTCGTGATCTGTTCAAGTGAAAATAAAAGAGAAGCAATCGAGAAAGTTGTAAGTCTTGGAAGTGATGGTTATGTTCTTAAGCCAATCAAGCAGACACTTCTTATTCAAAAGTTGAAACAAGCGTTAAAGGGCAGAACTAAACTTGCTTATAAGTTCAGAGGAAAGCGTCCCACCGTTTGTGTGGAAGCTAAGTGCTCCGTAATTGGCCTTTCAGAAACTGTAAGTGTTATCCGTTCAAATATAAAATTTGCAAAGGGACAAGAATTGAGTATTTCTGCTGAGCTTTTCAATGAGCTAAATGTGAGGGCGGAAAAGTTAAAGGCAGTTAAAGATGGCAGGCCATCATTAACCGGCCAATATGACACGCCATTTTCCATGACAGGTTTAAATGAAGAAGAAATGGACAAGATTAGAACCGCAAAGGCTGGTTGGAGAAAATGAGTAAGTCCCGCATAAAGATCCTTGTTCTAGATGATGACGTTGAAGTTAAAGAACTTTTTAAAGCCAAGCTTAATAGTCAGGTTTATCAATTGTGCTTTGTGACCAAAGTAAAAGATTTGTTGTTAAGATTTTTTAATGAGCAATGGGATATTTGTCTGATTGATTTAAATCTGAACGAAGCCCCTGATGCCGGCTTTCATGTTGTCAAAATGTTGAGGCAGAAAGAAGAGGGATATACCCCAATTCTTATGATTTCTAGAGATAGTCAGAAAGAAAAGATTGCACACGCAATTGAATGTGGTGCTGACGATTACATCTCTAAGCCTATAGATTTCGATGTTTTAGACTCAAAAGTAGATTTTTTGGTCGAAAGCGAAGGCTTTCAATTAAATAAACTTAAGACGCTACCCGTCCCTCTGCCACAAAGAGGTGCTATAATTGATATCGACTATGAAATTGACTCCATTTCAGAAGATGAAATCGTTCTGGTAAGTTCGTCTTATATTTCGAAGGGCTCTCTAGTAAGGCTCAAGGGCGACTTTATTGTGGACGTGTTTATGGAAGAGAACTTGAGTCTAGAGGTTACAAGAACAGAAACTGAACAAGGGCTTTACAAAATCGCTCTGGCCTTAGACAATACTAGTGATTACATAGTTTCAGTTAGAACGTTTATTCGAGAGAAGATGATAAAATCATGAAAAAAGTTTTAGTTTTAGATGATGATGTTGAGATTCATGAATTAGTTTCGGCCTACGCTAGGGGTGAGTTTGAATTGTTGTGTTATTCGACAATGGCGAGCGCGCTAGAGCAGTTGAAGCAAACTCAAGTAGACCTAGTGCTACTAGATATTGGTCTTGAAGACGGCGATGGAATTCGCTTTTTTGCCGAACACAAAGATTTCTTTGCTCAAAGAAATTGTAAAATAATGCTACTTAGTGCTGAGAAGAGTTTAAGTAAAAAACTTGAGGCCTTCCACCTTGGAGCAGTCGATTACGTTGTAAAGCCTTTTGAGCCATTAGAGCTTATGGCCAGAATCAAAACCAATCTAAAAAGTGAAGAGCAGAGACAGGAATGGTTCATTAAAAAAGACATTAGGTTTAATCTTGAAAGTGGCACTGTCTACCTTGAAGAAGAAGACGGTGGACTAGAAGAGATTCAGCTTTCTCCTATCGAATTTAAACTTATGATGTTCTTTGCAAAAAATGAGGACCGTGCTTTTACTAGAAATCAACTTCTGGATAAAGTGTGGGGAGAGAGTCTTCATGTTAGTGAGCGAACCGTTGACCAACACGTCAGTAAACTTCGTAAAAAAATAAAATCACAACATTATGAAATAAGAACCAGCAGGACGCTGGGCTATCGTTTTAGTGCCTTAAGATAAGGTAGCTTGATAGTTAAAGGGAGTACCCATGATAATTGAAGTGAGTTCAGATCTGGAAGATATCCTTCCAAAGTATCTAGATAACAGAAGAAAAGAAATCAACGAGCTGAAGGCCTTTTGCGACCAGCAAGACTTTACATCGCTTAAAACCCGAGGCCATAGGCTTGCCGGAAATGCTCCAAGTTACGGGATGCCACTTCTTGGTGAGCTAGGTCGTAAAATTGAACAAGATGCTCTTTCCCAAGAGCTTTCAAATATGGCCTTATATATCGCCCAGATGGAAGAATTTTTAAATAATGTTCAAGTTGAATTTGTTGAAGAAGATGAATGTTGGGATGATGATCTTTAAGTTCATTTTCTGCTCTCTTCTATTTATATCTTCAGCCTTCGCAGACGAATTAGGGCACCTGTCTCTAAGTGCAAGTACTGCACAAACAAGTGATGACCTTAGTCTTAAAACTTATGGTCTTGAAGTCAGAAGCAATCGTCGAAACCTAGTTTATCCATATGAAAACTCTAAATCTGAAGCATGGGACTTAGGAGCTAGACACTCTACATCCACAGGAAGCTCTGAAGGGCTGCACTTTTCTCATTCATTTACCGAAGGCTTTGTTGGAAAGAAGCTAAATAATCGTTGGTATTTAGAGGTGGGCAGTGGAGTTTCAAATCTTGAATCAGATCAGGACAATGATAGCTTCAGCACTTTTAGCACTAAACTAGAGTACTCATTTGAGCAACTCTATTTTAGGAGTCGTTATGGGCATGAGGATACAATTCTTGATATGCGCTATCCACGTGCAATTTCTTCGTATCTAAAATCTCACAAGTTTGAGAACACACTCTTGTGGACTCCTGGAAAATATAGAGCGAAGTATCTAATCAAAAAAGAAAATTTGAGTGATGGTAACAGTCTAACTTATCAGGACTTGGAGCTTAAATACAATCTATCCAGAAACAGTTACTGGATACTCGCAGGTTTTGGTTTTGAGAAGTATTCAAACAGCAAGCAAAGCAGTGGGTATTGGACGCCTGAGAAATTTATCTCTTATGGGCCTAGGTTTGAGATCACAGGTCCTGCAATTAAAAGCAGCTACTTTCATCTAGCACTTAATTTAAATCGTTTTAAAGATGAAAATGAGGATGAAGGCAATGGGTACTACCTAAATGTTGGAATCCAAAGTGCTGAGCGAAACGAAAATCATTTTAAAATAGGGTATGAGCGTGTCAAAAGCAATCAAGGTAGGGATTATTGGTCTGTTGGCCGTCCTTACCTTAACTATAATTATTTTTGGTAATAACAAAGGGTCACTAGATTTAGTTGTTGCCGTCAATAAGTGGAGACTCCCTGATAGCTTCAAAAATGTTCAGGACAAACTTGCACCATTTTGTCATGACCTCGTAGGTGACAAAGTTATTCACCACCCAAATTGTAAAAAATCGGATATGGTAAAAAATGACATATGCGGAATTCAAAACGAATTCGCAGGACGTTGGGATAGCTCTTTTCTTGAAGCATCTCCCAAGCTTGCTGCAAAAAATGTATCCTCCACTTTAAATTCTATGGGGTGTAAGCATATAGTTGTGGACTTTGAAGGGGTAACTGTTGATGCCACTATACTTGAGAAGTGGTTGAGCGAGTTTCTTGGTGAGCTAAGGCCAGACTTTAAATTGTCCATAGCGGCATATGCTAAAAACCAAGAACAGGTATCTAATGAGCTAGCAAATAGGCAGAGATATAAATTTCTTTGCTCTGAATTCGATGAGATTTGGCTTATGACATATGATTATTCAATACCCCCTTGGACAGGTATTGG
>JAGSHJ010000141.1 GCA_023954595.1 Bacteriovoracaceae bacterium
GCTCCCCAATGGGAAGTTGTCTTCAGTCAGGAGCTGCAAGCTCCGCTCCTACAGGAGCATACTTTACACCAATGGAGAGAAAGAAGATCAATCTCTCTGCGATGTGGCTTCACCCTGACTTTAGAGAACAATTTGAAGAGTATTCATATTTGGAAGAAGTTACTGTTGCCCAAATGTTTGAGCTAATTCAAAGAAAGCTTTATCAAAACATATTCATTACAAACGCTGTGGCAGAGGATGGCTTTGAGGAACAACCTTCACAGCCAGAACCTGAGAACTCTCAGCTCCAAGATACAATTGTCAACATTGGTGCTCCTATTGCAGCTAACCAATTGCTCAATAGCTCTAGCGCGTCTCCGGTGCTTGAAGTTGCAGCGGACCAGCCCTTACAGGCCATTCAAGAGGCCAGTAAGAGTGAACTCGGTACAGGAGTTAAGGGTTGGATCGATAAGAGTATTGCCACTCCATGGGTTAGGGCGGCCCTATCAGGTGCACTAGGTACCTATGCAAGCATGTTGAAAAACAATGCAAAGAAGAACGAGAATTTAAGTAAAAAGAGAATAGAAGCACTAGATGAAATCCTTGTCTCATTTGTCGACAGTGGCGGTGCTCGTTTTGACCTGGCCTGTAGTGAGGAAGAAAAAGATAATCCATCCAAGCCAGAATGTTACTGCTTTAATGATAGTGGAAGTCAAAATGTTCAAAGACAAGACAGAGTTGTTTGTAAGGCCTACTTTGAACAAAGAAATTTAATTGCCAACAAGTACAGCGGCCTTGGAAACCTTGGATATTCTCCAGTTAAGGCATGTATTCAAACCGACGGAGAAGTAGATCTAGATTGCTCTGTTTGTAAGAAGACGCCAAGTAAGTGTCCAGTGGTGGCATCAGCGAGCCTCGGCACAATTAATCTACCTAAAAGCCTTGGAGTTGAGTCCCTAATGAAGCAATCAAACTCTATTGCATCCGGCAGGATGGAGCTTGCGCAACTTGATACAGCAGGCCTTGAGAAAAAAGCAGCACGTATCAGTAGCATTACAGACAAGCTTGGAGAGAAAAAACCATATAAGGAAATTTTAAGCAAAGTTAAAAACCTCGAGAACGACTTTTTAAAAGCTGCACCTGCACTGTTTAAAAAGAGCTTTGGTTCCTCTGGTGCCTCAAGCTCCCCTCTAGCTTCGTCAGGATCAAACGCCCCCATAACTCCCTCTAAAAAGACTAGCGAGAAAGCAAGTGAAGATGCGGGTAAAACAGGTATTCAGATGAAAAGTGCCGGCACTTACACCGCAACAGGTAGTACAAAAGCACAAGAAGACTTCGACTTCGGTTTTGGAGATGAGAATCAAGGTGGTGTAGAAATTGTTGGAGATGCACAAGATGTCATGAAAAAAGACTTTGCCATTAAAGGTGATATTCATAAAAACAGTCAAACCAATATCTTCCAGATACTATCCTTGCGATACCAAAGAAGTGCTCTAAGAAGGCTATTTGGAACCCCTGAAACATCTAGTGAGAGTAATGCTCAAGGAACAGAAATTGAGCAAAAGTAACTTCGACTATCAAACACTTACAGGAAGAGGCAATAAAGCTCTTGTGCAATGGAATGAGAGCGTCTTAATGGACCCTCTCGCCAAGCAGGAGCTAATTGCCCTAAGAGAACAAGCACAAAAACAAGGCATCGTTATAGAGGCTGCTAGTGGCTTTAGAGACTATGACAAACAACTCGCCATCTGGAATGCGAAGGCAAGTGGTAAAAGAAAGATCCTCGATCGCCAAGAGAATGAAGTTGACTTCAATAACACTTCTGAAAAAGACATTTTAGAGGCAATCATGACTTGGTCGGCAATACCCGGAGCAAGCCGTCATCACTGGGGAACTGAGGTAGATATTTATGATTCGGCCGTAAAATCTAGAGACAAACTTCAACTCACACGCCATGAATGTAATACGGAATTTAAAAGGCTCTATAATTGGATTAATTCGAATCTAGAACATTTTAACTTTCATAGGCCTTATGAAAAAGATCTAGGTGGCGTATCTTGTGAACCTTGGCACCTATCCTACACTCCACTTTCACAGCAGTATCAACAGGCATATACACTTGATGTTTTTATTAGAAATATTGAGCAATCCCAGATGCTTTTAAAGAAGTTTATTCTTGATAATGCAGAAGATATTTATAATCGTTATATTATCAACATTACTCCTGCAGCTTAAACTAGATTTTTTAAATTAGGTAACGGCCTGAGTCCAAGCAGTTGGCATTTCAACAAGTTTTCTTAGCTTCATGTCCATAAACCCAAAAGTAAAGAAGGCCTCACTTGCGATCTCCCCTTTCTCATTCACCATTTGTTGGGTCATCTTCATAATCTTTCCAGACAAAGATTCTGTTTTAGAAACTATACGAATAGTTTGTCGATTAACAAGTTCTCGTTTAAATCGAAGGCTCACATCTAGAACTACAGGGCCTTTCTTTTCTCTTTGAATAACTTCAAGTCCGTATCCATTTCTAGTAATGAAATCCCACCTTGCCTCTTCATAGAGGGTTAAATAGGCCGCATTATTAACATGTCCAAATGAGTCTAAGTGACTTTCTTTTATTAAAACAGTATACTCAAATTCTTTAAATTCCATCTTTGTCGCCACCAAAGTCATAGATTCTTTTCTCTTCTGTTACTTTTCCATATCTATTACTAATCTTCTCAAAGAGTTTACTTTGTGAAGGTGCGATATCGTTGACGGTATTTGCAACGTTTCTACTTTGCTGATTTTTCAGCATATTTGAGAATGGATTTGTGTCTTTCTTTGCCTTGGAGACACTACTACCTGCTTTATATGAAATACTCGAAGAGCCTGAAACCATTTTACTCTTAGTCTTAGATACTCCTTGATTGGCATTTGAGGATCCATCAGCTTTTTGAGGTGCCGGTGCAGTTCCACCACCGCCGCCGCCTCCGCCGCCGCCTCCTGAGCCGCCGCCACCGCTGGCAGCACCATACTTGGCCTTAGCTGAACCAGGAGCACTAAAGTCACTTCCAAAGCTTTTAGCTCCCCCACTTCCCATAAAGTCACCAAGTTTTTCACGTGCAGCTTTCTCAGCAGGCGTTAAGGAGTCAGAAATATCGTAACCATCTTCAACGTCTTTACTGAAAGAGAAATTTCCTCCAGGTGTGTTTTGAAAGTTTGCACCATCAAAACCAGAGAACGTTGATGTATCAGTTGTTCTTGTGGATGTATTACAGCTTGGAGCACTTGGATTCTGTTCACAGTAATCAAGTCCAACAATCTCAGGTGTCACTGCGTCTTGTGCGAAAAACTGTTCATACTCTTTTTGAATAGCACCAAGTTGACTTGCATGTTTGTCCAACTGATTAGACATAACAAATTGGAACGCCGCTTGACCTATTTTTTCGGCCATTTTATACATCATATTTCCACGAACGGCCTGATTCGAGAATAGTCTGTCTCTTACAACTGAATTATTATCTGCAACCCACAAAACTCCACAATCAAGAGTTGAGTTCCCAAAGTAACCTTCAAGATTAGAAACACACGCATTTGCAAAGTCTTTAGGGTTTGGAAATGCATAAATCGAAGCACCAAGCCCAGCAGCATGTCCTGTACTTATCTGAGCAGTTCTTTCAGCATCTTGAGCCTGACCTTCAACTTTATGTTTTTGTGCTTTTAAATGTGCCGTTTGATCACCATTAGCAATATCTGAAGCGAGCTGATTGGATGTTTTAGAATCCTCAAGAGAGCGATTTATACTGAATGCTGTTTGGGCACCGGCCGCGGCAATGTCGAACATTCCATCACCAAATTGACTGGCCCTAGCACAATATTTAAAGTCAGCATTCCATGGTGCTGTTCGAACACATTCATAGCTTCCTGATAACGAACTTACTTTTTCACCGATGCTAACACGTCCACTTTCATCAGCTTGAACTTCTGCAGCCTTCCTCAAGATGACACAAGTTGAGTACATATTGAAAAATGTCTCATTAAACGTAGGTGACTTTGGTTCTTGTCGGTACTCAAAGTTATTGTCATAGTGACTCATCGAAATGAATCTTGACTTCTTTTCAGCACCTGTTTTGCCAACAGTATACCAAGCGTTAATGTCCATCCCCTGGTTCATATCTTGTGGTAGCTGTGCAGCTTCATAGTTACCTTGTGCACACATCTGTATTGCTACTTGAGCATCTTTTTTACATTTGGCCTGTTTGAGTGCGATTTCACTATCTCCAGCAGCACCTTGAGTAGATACACTCTCACATGCATGATAGAAGGCGAAGGCCGGATAACAATAACTTTTTGCACGATCTTCACAGACCTTTGGGCCGTTTAGCTCAAACTTTGTTCCCATATTTGTAAAGAAATTACTTGGCTGTCCTTCTGCAATAAAAAATGGGCCAGAGCTATTTTCAGATGTATAACATGCTTCTGGTGCCCATACTTTAACAGGTAGAAATGTTGAGTCTGATTGATTGAACGCCTGCTTTAATTGGGAGTAAATACGATTGGCAGGACTTGATGGCTGCTCCACGCTTCCAATTTTACAAGTTGGTTCTTTGATATTGTAGTCTGTCAGAAATTGATTGGTCATCTGCTGTAGACCGTCAAGATGCCCATGGATACCTTCAGAAGCACTACCAGTATTTAAATACTCTGAAGCAATTGCTTCTTGATGCATTTGAAGTAATGGTTCCTTATTTTTGCTATACCACTGGTAGTGTTGGCAAAAATTTTGAACAGCAACTTTTTTATCTGCGGCCGCTTTTGATTCCGTCTTCAGGGAGTCCTCTGTATAAAACACACAATCAGTGGATCCCCCACCTTTTGCTTGTGTTAAACACTTTCCAGCAACCTCAACACGTTCGACAAATAATCTATTCTTACTGACTTGGTTTGCGAAATTCTCCATCTCGGCCAATTCATCATTTAGCTTTCCTGGACTTTGAGGGTAATTACTTGCAGCTTTACCGGTGTCATCGCCGGCCTCTCGCATGCAGACATTATATGCATCATTTGCAGGTGCGGTTACAGAGCCACCTTGGGCAAAGGCCATATATGGCATCGCTAAAGCAAAAATAATTTGAACTTTAAATTTCTTGTTAAACATAAGTCGCTCCAGTGAGACTATTCTTTTTACCTTATCGGAATATGGCACGAATAACCTTAGTAATATTATACACTTTAACTGAGCTTTGGAGACAGAGATTGGAGTGATTATAAGTACTTGAGCCATTTAGCCCAAGCACCTACGCCACAAGTATTGGGCAGTTTATTACTTTTCTTCTAGAACTTTTGGATACGATAATAGGTATCGATTTGATAAGATTTTAAAGATAGATACGTTTTTCTTTTTGCTAATATCATCATGATTAATCACAAAGTCTTCGAGCTTCTCTTGAGGCTTCATAGCAACGACTTCACTCTCCCCGCTTTCAAAAAGATCTAAGTCGTAACCGGCCTGTGCCTCTGCAGCTTTTGGCTTTCCTGTAGTTGAACCATATACCGATGTTTTAATAACCCCATTTTTGCTTTTTGTGGCAGTATCATCCTTTACTTCTTTGCTAGTTTCACTGCTAGAGAGTAAGGGTTGAGAGTTTAAGACTCCTGCAGAAGAGCTTATCGCCTTTTTTGCCTTTGCGATCATTTGAGACAAAGGTGTTGGATTGCCCTTTTGCCCGTTATAGTTTTTTGCCTCTTCCTTATCTAGCTTTTCCATTTGCTTTTCGTTAAACGTTCTCATCGCTAGATTTCGCTTTTCCATTTTCTCTAAATTTAAAGAGGCGAGCTCACTTGCACCAACACTTCCAGTTGCAAGACCTTTACTTATTTGAGAGGTGAATTGGGCACCCTCTAAGTGTGCAGGAGTCACACTAGTTGCAATGTCTCGCTCAACATGAGGTAGATTAAATTGCGATTTCGTTGCCGGTGCGGGGCACACAGCAGGTGCGAATCCATCCCCTTTGGCAACAGCACAGGACTTAATGCCTGAGCCTTCGGCGGCATACATATTATTTCTTGAACCATCTTTTCTTTTTAACTTTCCGTTACCATCTCTTGTTTCACTCTCAGCATTAGGATCATCTAACGTTGCGACACCAGAAGACTTTATATAACGGTCTCTTTCTTCTTTTACTGCATCGATATATTTATCAACTTTCTTCTCGGCCTTTTTGTCCAACATTAAGACGGCCAGGTTGATTGCTGCCATGGCCCCCCATGTATAAGCACGTCCTTTAGGGCTTACTAATCCCCAACTTCTTGCAAACTTTCCAAGCATTGCATTCATAATCATAAACTGAGCGCCTACATTTAGGATTCCAGACCAAGGACCTTTTAGACCCAACTGATCACTTACCATTTTCAGTCCTACACCCGCAGCAACTTGGCCACCTACACTACTTAGAAATGCGTGGGCACTTGGCATAATCAATTCACCAATCATAGATACGATAACTTTCCAATCTTTCGTATCTTTATACTCAGCTTGAGCTAGCTCTTTCACACCTTGCTTATCTACAAGGTTGCTAAAGTTGTGCATTATTTTTTCAACTTTATGATGGATGTCGGCAATTTCGTTTAGTTCTTCCTGTGGAGACGCGGGATTCATTTTTTCCAGTTGAGCATTAAGGGCCAACTTAATCAGAAGAGATTCAAAGTTTTTCTTAACATAGTACTTAAAGTTATCTGGTGCTTTCATTCCAGTTTCTGCTGCATCTCCAAAGATTCCAAAAACTCTCATATCCTTGGTTGAAGCAAACTTAGGAACCTCGGGTACACCGTAACCTGTTAACGTCCCCTTGATAATCTGAGCGGCCCCCATGGCCTTAAATGGATTAACAATTGTACTTCCCCCAGCAACATCAATTTGGCTTGTGATATTTTCAAAGCCCTTTTCCATCATCGTAACTTGTGCTTGTTCAGCAGCCTTTGCCTTGGCTATGTTTTGTGCCATAGGTACAGATGGCTCACCTAGAAGAGTATTTATTTCAGAAGCTAAGACAACATTATGTGCGTAGAGACTATTTTGTTGAACAAGAGATAACCCGTCCCCTCCACAACATTCTATCGGTGCGTAATTATAGTTCACGTAAGCGTTTAGTGCAGACTTGGCACTTGCCTCTAAAGCAGGACCGTCAATTGGCATATCAAAAGCCGAGCAGGCCTTAACAAGAGCTACTACAGTACCAACACTCGCTTGGTCTTTAGTAAATTCTGTGATCATTTTTGTTTCTTCAACGGTGTACTGAGCACCTCTTATAGCATCATCTGCTAGCTCTTCAGTGGGGAGCTTCCCGACAGCATTAAGACCAGCAGACTCACTATTAAAAAAGTCTTTTGCTTTAGTCCAAAGTCCTGACCAAAAAGCGGCCTTAGTTGTCTCATCAGCAACCTTCACAGTAGTTTTGGCCGAATCAGCAGCTGTTTTGGCGGAAACGGTAGCACTAAACTGGCCACTAAAGACGCCCATACTACTTGCAGCTGCACTACAAGCTGCCGCTGCAGCGGGATTACAAGTAGGTCCAGGGCAAACGGCAGCCTTAGTTGCCTTAGCA
>JAGSHJ010000095.1 GCA_023954595.1 Bacteriovoracaceae bacterium
AGGCCTGTATCTATCAACAAAGAACAGCCTGATTATCATCACTATATTGAGAAGCAGATCAGGCCTGTTGCCCAGACCGCTCTACAGAGCCAAGGGCTAAACTTTGATGACATACATATTGGAAATCAACTTACTATGTTTTGAAGTTGTCTCATTTAAGATCAATGCATAATTACAAGTTAACGGATACAATCCCTATATGAAAAACTTCAATCAACTTCTGGAACACTGTAGAACCTATCACGCATTTCAAAGGGACTCTGTTGAGGACGCTGAACTTATTGAAGCATTAGAGTGCTCACTAAAGGCTCCTAATCACAAATTCACCTTTCCATGGAAATATGTTTGGATTAGAGGGGAAGTTAAGACTGAGCTGGCCGAGTTAGCATTAGAAATAAAGTCCAAAGGCGAGAAGCTTCCACCTGCTAAGGCCCAAGCGATAAAGGATAAGTTTCTCAATCCTAGCGTTGTCGCATTCTGTCAAAAAATTAGTGATGATGAATTCACTCGTAAAGAAGACTATGCCACGATGAGTTGTTCAGTTCAGCTTTTCGCGCTGAGTCTGGCCGAAAAAGGTATCGGCTACAAGTGGAGCACAGCTAAGGTAATAAGAGACGAGAGACTTTATAAGGCATTAAAGCTAGATCCAACTGAATATGAGATTATAGGACTTCTAATGGCCGGTCGACCATGTGCCGTACCTAAGCAGAGAAAGCGTCCAAGCTTAGATGATGTTTTGACTATGTGCGATAGTAATTCTTAGTCATTATTCAATTGATTGATTTGCTAAAGTATTAACTTTTTTATACATTCTCGCTACATAGGAGAGGTATGAAACTTTTAATCTGTTCATTAATAATCACTACACTAACATTTTCAGCAACACATGTTATCTACGGCGATGACAACAGAATGGATATAGAAGATGTACTTAATCCAGAAGTAAAAAAGCTAGCAAGCTCTGTTGCCGGTAGAATTCATCTGAATGCAATCTACTTAAAAGGCGACACGTTCTCCTATGATTATGTTCCTAAAATGACAGACCCATGGGGAGCAAGTATTTGTGCTGACGAAAAATTTGCAACACAAGCATCACTTGTAGACTGTACTGGATTTCTAATTGGACCAGATCTTTTGGCAACTGCCGCACATTGTGTAATGAGCACTGATGAGATCATAAAGAAGAAGCAAACAACTTCATGTGCTAGACATGCATGGGTATTTGACTACCAATTAAAGAATAAAAAACTACAAGAAAAAGGCATAGCCCTTGATAAGCTTTACTACTGCAAGC
This sequence comes from Bacteriovoracaceae bacterium, assembly GCA_023954595.1. Classification (GTDB taxonomy): domain Bacteria; phylum Bdellovibrionota; class Bacteriovoracia; order Bacteriovoracales; family Bacteriovoracaceae; genus UBA845. The sequence goes on from JAGSHJ010000095.1 coordinate 1,295, forward strand.
ACGTAGTGGTTGGTGACTATAGAGGTATGGCCGACTACGCTATCATTAAGCTTGATAGAGTGGTTGAGGGAAGAAAGCCTCTAAAGCTTAGAAAGAAGGGAAGAGTTAAGAATAAAACAAAACTCTTCGCACTAGGACACCCGTCTGGGCTTCCTCTAAAGTATACTGATGAAGCAAAGGTTGTTACCAATTCTCATAGAGAGTTTTTCTCCGCGAACTTGGATACCTTCCAAGGTAACTCTGGCTCACCTGTCTTTAACGCTGAAGACAATGTTGTTGAAGGAATTGTTGTAAGAGGAAGAACTGATTACATCGATGGTGAATATGACGGGCTTTATTGTCAAAAAGTAAATAAGTGTAAGGACGATGGAAGCGAATGTGAATTTGATGATGAAGAATTTGGCGATGATGGGGAACACATCACTCGTATTACAAGACTTTTAGAATATATCTAAATATTAAAAAGGACCGGAATAACCGGTCCTTTTTTTTGCCAACTTTCAAAATTCTACCTATTAAGTGCTTCTGCCACCGCCATCTTAGCATTCACAACCTTTGAACTTTGAACTTTATCTGCAAGATCGGCCACTTCAATTCCTTGGCCCATTAATATTTCTTTTATTTGTGTATGGGTTAAATTTCTATTTGCACTTTTGACCAATGCTGCAATTCCAGAAACAACGGGGGCCGCCATAGATGTTCCTGACATGCTCACATAAGTCTGATCTTCGCTTGAGCATGGGCCATAACAACCCGGGACACCAAGTGATAGAAGACCTCCAAAGAATTCATCCCCTCCAGGTGCGGCCACATGAACTGACTCTGAACCAAAATTTGAATAGCTTGTAATCGAGTTGTATCGATCAACACTTGCAACAGAGATTACATTCTCTTGTTCAAAGCTTGCAGGATATACTGGGTTGGCATCATTGCAATCGCCAACTCCATCAACTCCACCATTGCCTGCAGCGGCAACAAGTAGAACATTATTGTTGTCGGCCTGAACTACAGATCCTAATAATTGATTTATATCTGAAGAGGCCTGCCCAGCAGCGGGACCACCTAGAGACAAGTTAACAATGTCGGCCCCCATGTCGATTGCGTATAAGATACCAGCTGCAATTGTTCCAAGATCTCCTCTTCCATCTGATCCCAATACCTTGACTGGCAATACTTTTGCCTTAGGTGCAATACCTCCGTATGTACCTGCTGCAAGTCCTGCCACGTGAGTACCGTGTCCATGATCATCTATAGGGTAGGCATCACCATTATAAAAATCCCAACCTACGAAATCATCACGAAAGCCATTGCCATCACTGTCTTGATTGTCGCCGTCACTTCCATGGGGATCATTATTGTTTACTTTTATGTTTGAGCTTAAATGAGGGTGGTTGTAATAAACTCCTGTGTCTATTACAGCTATGGTTACACCCTCTCCTTGAGCAGCACTATTGATCGTCTGTGCTTCAACTTGACTCAGGTGAGGAAAGTATCTGGAAACATCACCTTGTCTGTATTGTGGAGAGTGAGCTCCATAGAATTCATAATTACTTGTTGATTGAATTGATGGAAAGCCACTTTGAACCAATTGATGTTCATACACTGTGTTAGTTCTAGTTTTGACCTGTGGCAATTGTGTTTTTAGTGTTTCTAAATCAGTGTCGTAGAATTCAATGATTTTTCTTTTTGCATTGATGATTCTGTATCTTGCGTTGTTCGTTTGCGCATAAGACTTTGCTTGTTCGACTGTGGCACAACTGGCGATGATGCCGGCTCTGTCTTGAGTGGAAGGAGCTGATGTGATCTCAGTTAATTTGCCTCCACAAGAGCTCATTAGAATAGGCAGTGTAATAGAGAGACTAAGTTTGAAAATCCTTTTCATTCATCCTCACTTTCGAGCAATCTTTGCTCCTTTGATGCAATAAGTTGCAACGTTTATACCAAATTACTCAGGAATGAAATCGAGTGGTTGGCCTTGGAGGCCATGACACTGGTGACACTTAGACACCACTTGAACAGGGGCCAAAATAGTAAACTTTTGCGCTACAATTCTAGAAATGGGAGGTTTCAATTGAATAGATTTTTAAGAATAATGTTCGTTATGCTTTTGGCCGTAAGTTGCTCAAGTACAGGTAAGTCTGAGAGCACAGGACAGTACATAGATTCCGCTGCGGTAACTGCGAAGGTCAAGACTAAGCTTGTACAGCATAAAGATGTGAGTGCCCTTGATATAAGCGTAGAGACCTACAAAGGTGTGGTGCTTCTTAGTGGTTTTGTAAAAACAGAGCAGGAAAAGGAACTTGCTGAAGAGTTGGCCGAAAAAGTAAGTGGAGTAAAAGACGTAAAGAATGAATTAAAGATTCGAGAATAATTAAAAAGAAAAAAGGTCTGAGCACTTTGAGTGCCCAGACCTGTTAGGTTTAGTATACAGCTTCTAGTTTTACACTAGCAGGTTTTCTCGCAGGGTTTGGCCCTTTTAAGATTCCACCACCAAAGTAAGTGTAGAAGATATTTGCAGAGTTAGTTGGATCAACCATCACGTGTCTGCCGTTGTTTTGCAGAGTAGGTGTTAGGTTTCTCTTCCAAGTGTTACCACCGTCAGTAGAGAAGATTTGTCCACCATTACCCCAGCTTCCATCAAGATAGTGTTGTCCTGAAACAAACACGTGATCTGGATTAGAAGGGTCTAGGTGTATACCAGTTGGGTGAGTGAATTGAATCTTTCTATCCCAAGTCTGACCACCGTCTGTACTTTTCCATGCACCAGTCATCAACCAGTTTCTATTGTTTTCATAATCCGTCATCCAAAGAGTGTTTCTGTCCGGATCAGTGAAATCAACAGCGAACGAAGTCGGGTAGTACCAAGTTTTATAACCACCGTCTGCTGTAGGAGGGTAAACAACGTTTCCTCTTAGAAGAGTCCATGAAGTTGCGCCTCTTTGTGCATCCAAGAAGTAAATCCCAGTGCTCGCTTGGTTTGTGAAGTTAGGTGCGTTTCCTGAAACTAATGCGTAAACATTTCCGTTGTCAGGGTCCACAGTGATTTGTGGAATAATCTTATCTCCAGAAGGAAGTCCTGAGTTGAACCAAGTCCAAGTCTGACCGCCATTTGTTGATCTACCGATACCGCCACCATGGCTTCCACCGTAAACAGTGTTTCTTCTATGGTCGTAACCTACAGACATGAATTGTCTGTTCCATCCACTTCCTTCAGAAGTCAGTCTCTGCCAAGATCTACCTTTGTTAGTCGACTTGTAGATACCACCGGCGTTTACAGTTGCGTTGGCGTGCCATCCTACTGGCCAGTCGTGCTCGTTACCACTTGCTGCGAATACAACGTTTTGGTCGTTAGGATCAAAAGCGTAATCATAGTTACTATTGTATTGTGCTTTACAGATTCTAAACGTTTCACCGTTGTCTTCCGAAACATATCCACCAACATCAGCATTTGCAGCGTAAAGAAGGTTTGGATTGCTTGGGTGTGCTTTAAGTCTGTAAACAGAAATAACGTTTACACCTTGAGTTCTCCACTTCTTACCAGTTGTAGGAGTACCTACATCTTTGTACTCAGTGAATGGCGCTTGCCAGTACTCACCTTTATTAGTTGAAGCGTGTAGGAAGAAGTAACCACTTCCCATTACTTGAGCCGAGTTAAGCTTGTTAATTGCAAAAGACTCATAACCGTTGTCCCACCAACCTACATCAAGGGCGACAGCTGAGTACTCTATCTTATCCATTGGCCATGGAGAGTAACGGTTGTCGTAGTCCATTTGATTTAGAACTAGGTCCCAGTTTGAGCCGGCATTATGAGAGATATGAACTTGCGTACCATATTGTCTAATCCATGCTCTTGCACCAGTAGTGTAGATCGTTTGAGAATCATTTTCTGCCATCTTTAGGTGATCACCAACAGCTTGTTCTGTTCTTACAAAGCTATTGTTGTTTTTCTTCACCCATACATAACCACAGTTTGCATAAGTTTCGTCGATCGAGTTTTGGCCCCATTCAGATAGCCAGGCACTCGCCCAAACACATGCATTAGAACCGTTGTCATCCCCATATGCTAGAGTCAGTCCTGAAGAGTCTCTACCTCCAGTGAACTTTCTAATTACGTGAGAAGGGTTGTGAACATTAGAGAATGTAGAACCCAGGTTCGTGGAGCTTATGATCTTGTCTCCTGTAGCATGGTAAACTGTTGTAGTACTACCTGAGTGATCAATAAACGTTCCTTTCGCTTCTGCAGAAGGAGCACTTGTTCTTGACCATGAAGCGCCTTTATCTTTTGAAACTAAAAGACCACTTGTTGTTCCAGCAAACACTGTGTTTGCGTTCTTTGTATCTTCACTCCAGTAGAGTACACGTTCATTTTGAGAAAGGTTCATATTCATATTTGAAAAAGTCTTTCCGCCGTCCAAGCTTCGCTTAGGGTTTCTACCCGCTGACGCATGAAAGACTGTTTTACCATCAGAAGCAAAACCAGGTGATACAGCATATGGAAGATGCGAATCAAATGTAGCTTCATAATGATTTACTGGTATCCAGTTTTTACCACGGTCGTCACTTCTAAATAGTGTTCCCATGTCAGTACCTACAAACCAAGTGTTGCTGTAAGGACTGATGGCCACACCACTCATTGCACCACCACCGCCAACTCCAAGTGGAGTGTACACACTAGTGGTTGGACTAGGGTCTGGATCCGGTGTCGGTGTTGGATCTGGATCTGGTGTTGGATCTGGATCTGGTGTTGGATCTGGATCTGGTGTTGGATCTGGATCCGGTGTTGGATCTGGATCTGGTGTTGGATCTGGATCCGGTGTTGGATCTGGATCTGGTGTTGGATCAGGATCTGGTGTTGGATCAGGATCCGGTGTTGGATCAGGATCTGGTGTTGGATCAGGATCCGGTGTTGGATCTGGATCTGGTGTTCCACCACTGTTGTCGTCTCTATCTCCGTCGTCTGAATTGTCTATAGGGTCTTTTGGTGTTCCTGAATTTGATGGATCTTCACAGGCCGTGGCCAGAAGTCCCAGGATAAGGATCGTTAGTAATTTTTTTAATAGCATAATAACCTCTACTATTTAAAGTTTGTTTGCAGGGTGCGCGCGCTTCAGGGGATATTACGCTCGAACTTTAGAAAAACTTAAGTGGGTAAAAGTTGCCACAATTCGCATTAGGACGGTCTTTAGACGTTTTGTCCGGTATCTGCTTTTCGGAGCGAAATTAAAAATGATGAATATTTGTTAGATAATGAAGTGAGAAGATACGTCAAATTCTCCTTACGAAATTTGTAGGCTATACCCTCTGAAACTGATTTTTAAAAATCACTAATTCTTCAGGAGAAGCCCATGAATTTATTGCTTAAAAAAATCTTACCCTTGACCCTGTTACTAACATTCTCTTTAGGGAGTTACGCAAAGGAGGTGCTGTCATTACAGGACTTGAAAGAAGAAGTTCTAGCTGAGAACTTAGATATCAAGATCCAGTATGAAAAATATTATCAAGCACAACGTAGCGTAAAAAATAACCTAGGTGAGTTTCTTCCAAACCTTAGTGCTCAATTATTTTTCTGGAACACTTCTTACGCACTTTTATATGCAGTATCACCAAACCCAACTAGTTGGTTCAATTATAGAGCAAGCCAAGAAATGTCATTGGCCGAGCAGTATGTAACTGAATCAATCAAGCTAAATATTTTGAGAGACCTTTCTCTTTCATTTATTAGCGTGAAACATCAACAAGAGCTTTTGGCATCTTTGAAGTCTGAAGAAGCAATTCTTGCACAGGCATACGAAATGGCACAAAACAGAGAAAGAATCGGTCTAGGTTCAGCTGCAGACACTTTTTACCATTCAAGAAATCTTATGAAGCACCAACAGCAAATCTATATGGTTGAGACTGCGATGGCGATTCAGAAAGAAGGTATTTTGATGTCTATTAACAAGTCTCCTAAAGACGACATCACTCTAGGTGAGCTTGAGAAATCTGTATTCGTTATGCCACAAACTGTTGAAGATGCAATCAATATGGGGGTTAACAACGCTCCTGAACTTACTGCACATACTTTTATGGCAGAAGGTGCAAGGCATATGGTTCGTGGCGCTAAGTGGTCCTTTCTAAGCTTTAGTGGCATCGGACTTGGTTATCCTGCAACTTTAGCTATCGAGAGATCAAAGACTGCTGAAATTGAATTAAAGAAAGATCAAGTTGAAAACAAAATTGAAAATCAAATCGCACTTGCTTATGAGCAAATGGATATCTTAGATGAGCGTATTGAAATTCAAAAAGAGATTGTATTCAGTGCACAAGAGTCGGCGCAAAGAGCTGAAGACCTTCATATGGGTGGAGCTGTTGACTATAACGAAGTTGTGAAGATGAAAAGAATCCACTTTGCAGAAACGAGAAACATGATTTCTTTGAAGATGGAAAAAGAGATGAACGTTGCAAAGCTTAAAAGATTGCTAGGTCTTGATGCAACTAATAATGAACTAAACGAAGTTGCCTTCACTGCTGCTTTAGATGTCAATGTTTACGATTCCGCTCGTAGATCAAAAGTTGTTGTAGATATCGACGTTGAGCCTGCTCTTAAAGAACAAATCGTATCTGTTACATACAGTGGTGACATCTTTGACTACAGAATCCAAAACCTAAATGGAAACTTCTCACTTTACACAAAAGTAAATACTAGTGGAGAGAAGCTTGTTAAAGCGACACTACTTTTAGTTACTGGTGAAAAAGTGGAACTAGAAACAACAATCAACCTATAAGTAGGAGAGCATAATGAAGAAGTTAACAAGCTTAGCGCTATTCTTTCTTTTCTCCCTTCAAGGATTTGCAAGTGAGGGAATTCACCTCAAAGCACTAGAGAAATCTTTGGAGCTATTGGAGCCAAGAGAGGACGCTATTTCTTTAGAACAAGCTAAGGAAATGGCCGCGGGGGAAAGCATAGACGCCCGTGTAGCTTATGAACAACTCTATCAGGCACAAAATAGAATCCATCAGGCCCGTGCAAATTATTTTCCGTATGGAACAGGTGAGATTCTGGCACTGTATCTTACAAACTTTTGGAATCCGCTAATTCTAGCTGAATTAGTAACCTCTATTCCTAGCAAGTACTTCAATGTTAAGAAAGAGTACCATTTGAGAAATGCTCAAATGCACACTCACGCTGCATTGAAAGAGAATGTTAAAAATCAAGTAGCACACATGTACTTTAATATTCTTAAAGAAGAAGCTGTTATCTCACTAGCTGAGTACGAAGTTCTAATGCTCGAGGAATTGGTGCGGGCCCTAGAAATTCAAGTAAAAGCTGGTGTTGCTGATGCTAAGAAACTTAGTGATGTAGAGTATCAAGCACTTAAAAAGAGAGATGAACTTCTTAGGTTCACGAGCTATTTAGGGGAAGAGAAAACGGCCCTTAAAATGCTTTTGAATATGTCTTTTGATGAAAAAGAACTTGTATTCCAACCTGTGAAAAGCTTTCTTAAACACGAAGACTTTTCTATTAACCCAGAGAACCTGACTCTGACAGCACTTAATAGATCCAATGAGGTTAAGGCAGCACAAGAGATGATTTATGCAGCCTCTAATTCAAAAAGATCTACGAAGTGGTCTATCTTAAGCTTTTCTGGTCTAGGCCTTGATTACATGCAAAGAGTTCGTTTTGCAGGATCTAAGTTGAACCAGGCAATTATGGGTAAGAAGGCTGTTGAACTGAACATCGAAAATGAAGTTTATTCAAAAGAAAATGCTCTAAGAAAATCTATTGATTTTATGCTTAGTGAAAAATCAATTATGGAAAACACCAAAGCTCATATGCTTGCTCAACTAGAGAGCTTTAAAGCTGAGAGAATTACAATTGATGAATTAATTGAAGCAAACCTTTATTACATTTCTGATTTTAGACAGACGATTATTGCACACTACAACTCTCTAGGAAGTCTTGATGATCTAGAGCGTATTGCACTTGGGAATGTAAATTCATCAATAAGTGC
>JAGSHJ010000559.1 GCA_023954595.1 Bacteriovoracaceae bacterium
AATCGAACCGATGTGATTAAATATAACAATGATCTCTCAGAGGTACTCGTTGGAACAGGGGCCTTTTACCTGGCCCACAACACGCCTGATAAACTTATCTTTAAGAAAAATCCAGACTTTCGATCTGAATTTTATCCATCCTCTGGGGACCGCTATGCGAACACCCAGAAACTATTGAGCTCCTCAACTGAGCGACTTCCATTTTTAGATGAAGTGAAATTTACAGTTATCGAGGACGAAGGCAATAGGTGGGAGAGCTTCATGAAAGAGGAGCTGGACATATTAAGTGTGCCTAAAAAGTTTTTGGCTAAGATCACAAAAAGGGATTCTCAGATTCAACGTATGATGAATGACAAGGGGATCAAGTTAAAACACTTCTCCAGTATTTCATCAAGATGGCTTGGCTTTAATATGCAAGACCCAGTAGTTGGTAAAAACCTTCATTTGAGAAAGGCCATTGCACACGCTATTGATTATGAAAGATACATCTCTTTGATGTCCAATAATACAAATCTTAAGGCCAACTCAATCTTTAACCCAAGTATTCCAGGCTATAATCCAAGTAAGCAATTAAGCTATAAATACGACCTTGTTAAAGCAAAGCAATATCTGTCCCAAGCAGGCTATGCTCCTGGTGAGTTGAGTATTACATACACAACAAGAGGAACTCAGGACATTCATTTTGTAGAGGCCGAGTTTATAAAAGACCAACTTAAAAAAATTGGAATCAATGTTAGGGTTCAAGTTGTTGAGTTCTCCGAGTTTTTAAAAAAGGGTAGGGCCGGCAAACTTCAATTCTTTACCGACAACTGGATCTACGATTACCCTGATGCGGAAAATATTCTTCAGCTACTTATAGGTACAAATTCTCCAGGCGTAAATAAAAGTGCCTATAAGCGTGAGGAAGTCGACACTCTCTATGCAAAACTTGCAATGACCTTGGATCGTAATAAACGAAAAACTCTAATGAACGAGATTGAATCCATCGTTGATGAAGATATACCGTGGGTTATGTTAATGTTTGAAAGCTCCTACATTCTCCATTACTCAGAAGTTAAAAACTTTAGACGCTCATACTTTATTAGAAATCACCTTAAATATTTAAAGAAAGAATAGGTCTATCCATTTAGTTCATATTTATAATTTCGATATGAACGGAGTTGGATAGTTTGTTAATCTCCTAACTAAATGCTTAGGAGAGTTCTATGAAGTTACTTTTTTGTCTTGTTCTGATGTTTAGTGCTGCCAAATTACAAGCAAGTGATTACACAATAAAGCTCGTGCCAGTACAGTCTGTCATGGGCCTTGTAACTAGTGAAGATGCAATTAACCTTAGAGTGCAAGGTTATCTACCTAATGGATGCTACTCCGATCCCAAGTTTCGAATAAAAAGAGCAAAAATTGGAAATGACTTCTTTGTTAAAGTCTTCTCAAAGGTCTCGAATCTTCCGTGCATTCAAGTGATTAGGCCATATGATATCACCATAAATTTAGGTGTAGTTGATGAAGGAGTTTATCGAATTACAGT
>JAGSHJ010000342.1 GCA_023954595.1 Bacteriovoracaceae bacterium
AAATTCTAATAATCATAAATAGGTGAGAAGTATGGAAGTGTCTTCTAGGAATAACGTTAAAGTATTCGGCTCTGGTCAACCAATTATTTTTGCACATGGCTTTGGGTGTGATCAGAACATGTGGCGATTAGTCTACCCGGCCTTCGAAGAAACTAATAAGGTAATTCTTTTTGATCACGTCGGTGCCGGAAAGTCTGATGAAAAAGCATTCAGCAAAAAAAAATACAACTCACTCTCTGGCTACGCTGAAGATGTACTGGAAATAATTGATGCACTCTCCTTAAAAGATGTCATCTTTGTAGGTCACTCAGTTAGTTCCATGATAGGAGTGTTAGCTTCCATTAAAAGACCCGATTTATTTTCCAAGCTTATATTAGTTGGTCCCTCCCCACGCTACATTAACTCAGATGACTATTTGGGTGGATTTTCTAAGGAAGATATTGAAGGCCTACTTGAATCTCTAGACGATAATTATCTGGGATGGTCGTCTAATATGGCCCCGGTTATAATGGGCAACCCGGATAATCCCGAGCTTGCCGAAGAACTGAAAAACTCTTTTTGTAGAACGAACCCAGACATTGCAAAACATTTCGCTAGAGTAACTTTTTTATCCGACAATAGATCTGACTTAAGTAAAGTGACTACAGAGTCTCTTGTCCTACAGTGCTCGGAGGATGTGATTGCACCGAATTTAGTTGGAGAATATGTTGCTGACAATATTGCTAATAGTACATTTGTCCAAATGAAGGCCAAGGGACATTGCCCTAATTTAAGTTCACCGCAAGAAACAATTGCCGCAATAAAAGCATTCATAAAATGAAAGAGCCATCCTTAGACGAGCTAAAAAGGATAATAAAAAACCATACTGAACAATGGTATGACGAGGCCCCTTGTGGTTTTCTTTTTACAGATCCCAATGGAGGGATCATACGAATTAATAAAACCCTTATTAACTGGCTAGGCCATGAACGTTCCGACATAGAGGGACATAAGCATTTCATTGATCTTCTACATATAGGTTCAAAAATTTATTATGAAACTCATTTCGCCCCACTATTAAAAATGCAAGGTGCTCTCACTGAAGTAACTTTGGACTTAAAATCTAAAAGTGGAAAACGTGTACCTGTACTTATTAATACAATTGAGAAACGAGATAATCAGGGAAAGACACTTCTTTATGCAAGTACGTTTTTCGACATAAGTGATCGTAGAAGCTATGAACGTGAGCTTCTTGAATCTCGTAATAAAAATAAAAAGCTTGCTCAAAGGGCCCTATTTCTAGCGAAAGCAAGTGACAAACTAAGACAGAGTCGGCCAATAACTGAGTCTTTACAAGAACTAGCATCACTAGCTACTGAGCAATTTTGCGATGCTTTCGTAATAGACACGATGGATAAAAGCAATATTCACCGTCTAGCGGAATCTAACACCTATAAAGATAAGGTCTTACCTAGTCTAAATCTTTTCAATAATTTTTCTTCAGGCCTTTTAATAGAGGACATTGAAACGAAAAAAAATATTGGAAGCATGTTTGAGTGTTTACAGGAGATGGAAGTTAGCTCCTTTATGGCCTATCCCGTCACGATTGATTCAAATTCTAAAGCCTTTATATCTTGCTTTTTGTTTGGGATTGGAAAACATTTCAATCAAGAGGATTTCTTACTACTACAAGAGCTAGGAAAAAAGATAGAAGACGAGTCTGAAAAACAGTCACTACGTATTCAAAAAGAGCAGGATCTCATTAGGAAGGAAAAGCTATTAGATGAGCTTCAGGCCGAAAAAGAGATTCGTGAAAGATTTGTGGCAACGCTCAGTCATGACCTTAGGTCTCCCCTTTACGCAACTAGCTTAAGCATTGAACTTTTAAAACAAAAGGATCTAAAAGAGTGCGAGCAAGAAGACATTGCTGAAAGAGCTCTCGCAAGTTTAGGCCGTATAGATAATATGTTGGAAGGTCTCTTGGATGCGAACACCCTCATAGCAGGGCAAAGCCTTCCACTGAACTTGACTAAATTTGACATGGTTAAATCTGTTCACAAAGCTTTCTCTTCAATGAGTAGTATTCACGGAGATCGTTTTAAACTAAATTCCCCAAAAAGTGTATGTGGTCAGTGGGACGAAGGTAAGATCTTACGAATATTAGAAAATCTTTTAAGTAATGCTATTAAATATGGAGATAAAGAAGCTGTCGTCACTGTTCAGTTAGAACAATCTCAAAGTGAAGTGATCCTTTCGGTGCATAACCAAGGAAACCCAATACCTGAGAAAGAATGGGATAATCTATTCAAGCCCTATCACAGAGCAGGTAGAGATGAACACAAAAAAGGCTGGGGACTAGGCCTATCCCTAGTTAAGGGTGCTGTTGAAGCTCACAAGGGCAGCATAAGTGTAGACAGTTCAAAAGCAGAAGGAACGACCTTTAAGATTAAACTTCCACTATGCTAGAAAATTATCAATTAAAAAAGCAAAAGTCTTTGAGCTGTTTTTTGCTCCAATCATCAGCGATTTCTGAAGCGTAATTAAAATTCACTGATTCATGGTTCTCTACACTATCAACTTGTACATTTAGTAGTTTTAGAACTCTTTTAGAGACCGCAATGTGTGGATCATACACCTCAACATCCAAGAACTTTGAAATAAGTTTTGAGATCAAGGGATAATGGGTACAGCCATAAAGTAAAATATCAAAGCCATAGTCTTTCAATGGAAATAATTCTTCTTCAAGACTTTGAATGTGATTGTCTATTCCTGTACTTCCCATCTCCTCTATTATTAAAGCAAGTCGATGTAGGGGGACAACCTCAATCATATTCTTTGGATCAAGTTTGACCTTTAGTTCATTAAACCTTGGTGATTTTGAAGTTGCAGGAGTCAAAATAAGGCCTACCTTTTCATCACCCTTATATAAGTCGGTATTTATAAAGTTAACGAAAGGTTCAATTCCAACAAAAGGTATAGGATAGGTTTTACGAAGAATATCTATCGTCTCTACGGTTAATGTGTTGCAGGCCACGATAATTAATTCTACTTGCTTTTCCACAAGCTTATCTATCATTTTTAAAGTTTGGGCCAGCATGAAATCTTGTGCTTTGCCCCCATATGGAACATTGGAATGATCTGATTGATAATAGAATTCGCACTGGCCTTGCATTGCAAGCAAATGTGACAGAATAGATAGTCCACCTATGCCTGAATCAATAATTCCAACTTTCTTCATACTTATATAAAGCCGCTCATATCTGATGAGAGGTCATCTCCTAAGAGTATAGTACTAGAAAATATTCAATTTGGGAGCTAGGTGGGTAATAAATGACAACTATAACAATTCAGGAGTCAAAGTTCTCTTTTTCATAAAACAAGGCCCTTTGAGCATTTGTTTTATAAAACTCCTTCTTGCGCACGACACCCTCTTTGCTCGAGTCATGATTTTTATTATTTGGATTTAAAATACATTCAATTTGATACTCAACCATTTTTTCAAATGGCCTTAAGAAGTTCTGGGTCTTAGTTTTTTCAAGTCCTAGCTCATTTAGATCTTCTATAACTTTTTTAACTGATTCAATGGTACTAAGACAAAGCTCATGGGGTTGTTGCTTAATTGAAAAGTTTGATTTTTGAGTGTTCTCAAAGCTCACAAATGGTAGCTTATGAAGGTTGGTGCTGAGCTTGATCATTTTTTTAGCACAAGGCCAAGTGGCATCTAAAATGAAGAATACCCTCTCTTTGCCAGGTGCAAAGGCATT
>JAGSHJ010000483.1 GCA_023954595.1 Bacteriovoracaceae bacterium
ACTTCAAGTTCCTTGGCCAAAGCCTTTATTCCCATCGAAATTTCACCGATTTCATGAGTCATGTTTCCAAATCTACCAGCGGTCTTGATAAGACCTATGTAATCGATGACCAGATAATCTAAACCCTCTTCCATTTTTTGCTTAATCGCACGGCTACGAATCTCAGCGAGTGTGAGTCCTCCTTGGTCGCAAATGAAGAAGGGCAGGTTCTCAATTCTATTAATAGCTTCCCCAATTTGTTTTAAGTCTGACTCATAAAAATCTTTAGTCTTAATTCTTCTTAAATTAACACCCGATTCGATAGCAACAGCTCTCTCCATGATTTCCACGGCACTCATCTCTAAACTAAAAAAGCCTGTGTACTTTCCTTGCTTCCTTAGGGCATTAAGAGCCATGGTAAGAGCCAATGAGGACTTTCCGACAGATGGTCTCGCTGCTAGAACGATCATCTGACCTGGTCTCAAACCAAGTAGAAGATTATCAACCTCTTTATAACCTGAAGTTACACCGGAGAGTTCTCCTTTTTTTCTTGAATCGTCAGCCAAGCTACTTAACAAGTCTTTTAGAACTGGTGAAGTTGAGATGAAGCCTTTTTTATCTTCAAGCTTATTAATCGAGAGCATAAGTCTTTCAATCTGAACTTTTGATTCTTCTGGATTTGCTAAATAGTTTCTTCCAAGCTTAATTATCTCTTCACCTGTGGTCATGATATGTCTAGATTTTGCATTGACCTCAACAATATTGAGATAATCCTCTGCAAATGCAGTACTAATATTATTTTCTGTTAAAGAGACTAGGGCTTTATCACCACCAATCTTTTCTAACACTCCCGCAGATAATAATTTTGCTCTAAGGGTTACGTAATCAACATTAGAGTATTCATTTTTAAGCTCTACAATTGCTTTGAAAATTGATTGATGAGCTTGATGGTGAAAATGATTTTCATCAAGGCCTTCCATATCTAACAGAAGATTAGGATTTAGGACTAAAGAACCTAGTAAGGCCTGTTCAGCCCTATGATCATATGGGTACAACTCCATTTAAAATGCTCCCTCAAAAGTTGCGTGAATGTATTGGTAACTGATGTGCGTGTGAATCAGTAAGTTGAGTTTAGAGATGAAACTTGTGTCAAGGCCAAGATAAATTTCTAACAGAAACAAACAGTTTCTAAGTCATTGATTGGTTCAGTGTGTATCTCAAATTTTGCGACCGAGTATTATAATCGCCTAAAAATAATTTAAACAATCTAACTATTTGAATACTAGAAATGAATTGCTAGGAACCACAAGATGTAGGCCTGGCCTAAGTGCTTAACACTGGCCACTTAGCATCTGAGTAAAATTAAGCTGTGGCCTTTTAAATGAGGCCACCCTAAGCTGAAGTTTCAGGTCTAGGAACACACACTGACTCACGAAAAAACTACATGAATAAAGATTGGTTAAATCCCAAATATGGGAGAGGTATCTATAGGGTGAACACCTCTCTGGCGAGTAGCTATTCTCAAGCCTTGAGAAGGGGGATTCCCTTTGAGTTATATGATTACCACAAGAAAAAAGAGATTAACTTATTCTTTAATTGGCTCGGACCGATCTATGAAAACTGGGTTGATGAAAGAAGCTTTTATATGCTTGAGATACCCTTCTTCAAGCCCTTCTATTTATCAGACTTTGAATCGGCCATAGAATGTATATTTGGAAAAAATGGAAAACGATATAGAAAAAGAGCTGGTGCCTTAACTCAAGAGCATGGCATGAGGGCCTTAAATAACCTGTATGCTCTTAGTTGCTTTTTTCCTAAAGAGAACCCTGACAAGTTCTTTAATGTGGACTTTGGAAGTTTTTATATTCCTTTTGAGCTCTTTACTAATAGAGAAGGGTGGGCCCTCTTGGAGCATTATGGATTTAATCGCTTTTTAAAACTGAAGGATTCAATCTTGGAAGAAACAAAGAGCTGTTATATAGACACCGCAAGGATGTTTCAGTCTTTGAATAAAAATTATCTACCGAAAAAGCCTAAAAGCATTGTTGAGCTCCACAACCGGGTCATGGAGTTAGCAAGCTTAGATCAAGAACATGTGAATACTACCTTTCTTCAAGAACTCGATTTTCTCCATGGTAGAGAACTAGATTATGGAAGATATGTTATCGAGGTACCACGGTCATATATAGACCTTTTCGAAACAGGCAACTAGCTTTGTCACTGTGTAGGCAAGGCAAATTATGTAAATTTTATTATTTTAGAACAGTGTCAGATTATTAATTTAAGAGATGCTAAGAAAGGTAACCGTGTTTAC
>JAGSHJ010000147.1 GCA_023954595.1 Bacteriovoracaceae bacterium
GTTGATCCTTCAAATGCCCTTCTAAGTTCGAGAGCTATTTGCATATTGGAGACCCTAAGCCTTCTGGCCTCGGCCTCATTTACTCTAGCAATAATTTGAGTTTTCCCCTGTTCAAAGTCAACTTCCGCACTTAGGACACCATCAAAGTTTAATAAGTCCCTTTTAACTTCATTGGCCAGTTTTTCAAGTAAGTCCAAGTCATCACCATAAAGCTCTACATTTATGGCCTTTCCTGTTGGAGGACCATTCTTTGTCTTCTCAATAGAAAATTCAAACTTAGGATCGACAACTGCTTTTGACTTCTCTGTTGCTGCTGCAAGAATCTCATTTGTTGAACGATCTCTGTCACTGTCCATCACTAGCTCCAAACTGATAGAGCCATAGTGGGTGCCACTTTTACTTCTGCCACCTTTGAAGCTTTGATAACCGGAAATTGTTTGAACACCAACAAGCTCATGAGGCTCAATTGATTCAAAGACCGCTTTTTCAATTTTTAAAAGTTGATCCCTAGTAACTTCAAAAGGAGTTCCTACAGGACCTTTAATATTAATCTGGGCCCTTGTGACATCGTCTGAAGGAAAGAGTTCAAATCTCATTGTGGTTATGGTGAAAATGGACAAAGCAAAAAGAGCAATAAAGCCCACAAGTGTTGTTTTATTAAACTTCAAGGCAACTTTTAGAACTCTCTCGTAGCCGTGAAGAAGTGGTAGATACCACCGGCTTTTTTCCACATTTTTATCATGTCCTGCGAAGTCGGCAAGGTGACCAGGAAGAATTAAAAAGCACTCAAGCCATGATGCGGCCAGGGCAATGATAACAACAGCAGGAATCGGCCACAGAAACTTGCCCATGATGCCTTCCATATAAAAAAGAGATCCGAAGGCCACCATCGTTGTTATGATCGTCGCAGTAACAGGTCCTAGTGTTTCCCATGCGGCCTCTTTAGCCGCCTTTTTTGGTGGCATTCCCTGCTCAAGCTTTTGGTAGTATTGTTCGGCGACAATGATTGAATCATCCACCAACATTCCTAAGACCATAATGAGGCCAAACATAGAAATGAGGTTTACTGTAATGCCAAAACCATCCATTAGACTAAAAGCGAAGAAGAAAGCAAATGGAGCCCCAAGAGCTGTGATAACAGATACCTTTGCATTTAGAAAGAACATCAAACACACAACAACTAAGATTATCCCCTGCACACCGTTTTGAGTTAATACGCCCAAACGTCTCTCTACATAGAAACTAAAGTCATTGTATATTTTATATTTTAATCCAAGTTTTTCAGACTCAACCTTTAGCGTCTCTTTAATAAACTCTGCACTTTCTAAGACGTCAGCACTCGATTTGATCGCAATATCAATAAAGATTGCAAGCTCTCCCTCCGAGCGATCCTCTCTTTGAGCATCTTTAAGTGCTCTTGAAACCTTTGCCACATCAGAGACCTTAATTGCCTGTCCAAATTCGGTACTTCTGACAACAATGTTTTCAATGGAAGAGACTGTTTCATTCTCCACCAATGTTCGAACAAGTTTTTCCTGCACCTTGCCTTTGATATTTCCTGCAGAAACATTGACCTGTCTATCTTGGATGGCCTGAGAAAGCTCTCCTAAGGTCATTTCATATTTTTTAAGAGCCCCAAGGTCTGCTTCGATATAAAAGATCTCATCTCTATATCCAGTCATCTGTGCTTTTGAGACTCTAGGGTCTCGCTCAAGAGTATCTCTTAAGGCCTTTGTCTTCTGTCTCAAGCTCCACTCATCATCACCATAGAATGCAACATTCATTATCCCACGTGTTTTATTAGTAAGACGAGTAATGACTGGATCATCCACATCATCAGGAAGGTCTCCAAGCTTATCCATAGCATCTTTAACTTCAACTAACACTTCATCGACATCGTAATCAGGATCAATTTTCAAAGATACAATTGAGCCGCCTTCAGCACTTAGAGCATTTAATTCTTCTAGCCCATCAACTTCTTTTAGCTCTCTTTCAATATCAAGAGTAAGTAACTTCTCCACATCTTCAGCTGCAGCACCAGGATAAGTGGTACTTATGACAATGTAATTGAAGTCTACATTTGGAAAAGTTTCTTTATTTAAGGAGAACAAAGAAATTGTTCCCATGACGACAATCAACAAGGTCAGAAGGTTCACGACCATGGAGTTATTAACAAAGTAATCAATTATTTTTTTCATAAATTAGTCTCTATAAGAGTTTAAAAATTGGTCGACAGAACCATTTATAAAAGCGAGCTCTCCCAAGAGTCCCTCATATTCATAAAGTGCTCTGTAAAGTGACGACCTTGCACTTAGAAGTTCTTCTTCACTTCTAATAACTTCATCAAAAGTTCCAAGCCCCTTAAAGTAGAGTCTATTTTGAAGAGTGACTCTTCTAGTACTCACTTGAACTTGATCCTTAGAGAAACTATAGGCCTTAGCGTATTTCTGAAGTTGAGTTTTAAGAACCTTCTCCCTAAGGGTGAGTTCATCAACAAGTTTTTGTTTTTGAAGTTCTGTTCTCTTTTTATCGATAATGAGTTTGACCTTTTCGGCCCCAGAGTAATCCATCCCTAAAGGAAGGGAATAAACTAATGAGACTTGTTTAGAGTCATTTCGTGGGGAATTAGTTGCTTCATCAAAGCTCTTTCCTCTAGAGTCAGTATAAGCGTTTGAGATGTAGGCCGCATTGAAAGTGAGTTTTGCTGATCTTTGATCCTCAAAGTTCTCAAGAAGTTTTAACGCCAGTTCGACATTTGCCTCCAAAGCCAGCTTTTCAAGGTTTTGGTTTTCAGGAATATGCTCCGACCAAGACTCTAAACTTTTAAATTCCCACTTTAATTTTTCGAAGTACACGTTAGGAATATCCCTACCTAGTATTGTCTCAATGACGGCAACACTTTGCTTAAGTGCGGCCTCACTCTTTTCCAGCTCCTGCATTTGATTAAGCTCTGAGCTTCGTGCCTGTAGGTACTCTACCTCTCTACTTAGGCCATCTTTATAGCGCTTAAAAATTAGCTTCTTCCTCTCTTGTGCTCGCTGTTTGAACTCTTTTGCAAGCTTAGTAAGAAAAACATTTAATTTTGCGTTGAGATAGGCCTTGTAGAAACTAAGCCTTTCCTGTTCCTTTTCCAGATCATTTGTTTTCTTATCAGCATTGAACTGTGCCTGGGCAAGCTCTTCTTTCAATGGAGCTGAGCGTGAGAGAATTTCATAAGAGTAGATAAAGCTATTTTTGACTTCAAACAGACTGTCTTTAGTAGTACTAGAAAAACTTGAAGTATCCCAATCTGAAATATCAACATGTGCCTGAGAGTGCTCAAAGCTAAATGTACCAAACTTAAAAGTGTCCCTAGATAGAGACAATGAGTAGGTATCCGATATTGTTCTTTGTGCTTGAAAACTAAATAGTGAATCTAGAAATGAATCTTCAAACTCTGCAGACAGCGACAAGTTCCAAGCATTCTGGGAAAGAGAGACATCTAGGGCATTTGATACGGCCTGAGCCTCGAGTTCTCGCGTTTGATTTACAGAGCTTCCCTGATATCCCTGCCAAATAACCTGAAAGACAGCGTGAGAGGAAAAACAGCCCAAAATCAAAGTCGCAATTACATATTTCACAAGCACTCCAAAGTTGTGAACTTTTAGCAGTTTTAGAATAAAATTAAAAGAGCGCGCACCTTGTCATGGCCGGTAAAAATGTCTATAGTCCCAGTGCCGAGAAGAAAAGGTCTTCGCGAGGTGCAAGCTTCGAGGAAAGTCCGGACGTCAAAGAGCAACGTAGCGGGTAACGCCCGTCCACCGTGAGGTGAGGACAAGTGCAACAGAAAGCAAGTACAGTTCGGCTGTAGTGAAACCAGGTAAACTCTACGTGACGCAAGTCCAAATAGGCCAATGTTTAACCCTTGCTCGGGGGAGTTGGCGGGTAGGATGCTCGAGCGAATTGGCAACAATTCGCCTAGATGAATGAAGGCCCTCGACAGGATCCGGCTTATACTTCTTCTCGGCCTTTATTTCTCTAAAAGCTCCAAGGCCTTATAACTAGCAGTTGAAAGATTTAAATTAGTCAGTCCCTTGAATTCGTAGTTCCCTACATCAATACCTAAAGACTCTAAATCACAACGGTTTGCGACTAGTACCATATTGGTTATTTTATACTTAGTAATTAGGGTTTTATATTCTGGTAAGAGATTATGATCTACCCAATTTTTATCATCTAATCGCTCATATTGTTTAAGCTTTGGATCTTCACAATCAATCATAAAGGTTGGAATTTCATACTGTCCCGAGAGCCACTGCTTTGAAGACTTTTTAAAGACAAGGAGCTTTCCAGCTTCTTTCACTATGACTCTTAGAAGAGTTAGATTAAAGCTTTCTTTCTTCTTTTTTATATCCAGTGGAAAACTCAAAGGATTGTTTAAAATTGCGGCCTTGCAATTCTTAGATACAGGACATAGCTCACAACTTGCTTTTCTGGCCTTACACCAATTTCTGCCTAGGTCCATTAAGGCCTCATTGAAGTTTCTTGCTCCAAAGTCATTGATCTCACCTGCTATCTTTCCCTCGGCAAAAAGACTTCTAAGCTCTTTTAATAGCTTTGGCCCTTTGGGAGTTTCAATTGCGTATCGTCTGGCCAAAACACGCTCCAGATTAGCATCTAGTGCAAGTGCCTTTTTATTTGCTCCTATAGCAAGTAGCGCATTGGCAGTGTAATCACCTATGCCAGGAGCTTCAATTAGCTTTTCAAAATCAAGAGGAATCTCTCCATTGAAATGTTCACAGAAATACTCGCATGCCTTCTTTAAATTTCTGGCCCTTCTATAATAGCCAAGACCTTTCCAGCTAATAGTCAATTGCTCATCACTGGCATTCGCTACTGCAAAAGTATCAGGGTATTCTTTGAGAAATCGCTCATAGTGGTTAAGAACCGTTGAGACCGTTGTTTGTTGTAACATGATCTCAGAGACTAATGTGCCATATAGTGAGCGGTTCGCTCTCCAGGGAAGATGGGAAAATTCAGAGAGTGACCATTGGATTAAATCTTTATTCATGACTTAGTGAATAGCGGAATTTATCTAAAAGTTACAGACACTTTTTTTGTAATTGTGGTGCAAACTTCTTTAAATCAGCAGCATACATGGGCTTTTCGATCCCTTTAACAGAGCCTACACCCGCGGTTTCAACAAAGTTCAATAGCTTCTCATCAGCTTCAAATATGTCAGTGATTATAATTAAGTGGGCCGCTTTGGAGATTTTAATATCTCTTATGATTCTATCTCTGTTATTTAAGCCAGCATTCAAGCAAACTCTATCCATTCGCCCTAACTGCTTTTTAACTTCATCAAAAATATAGACCTTAACTTCTTCATTAAATGAGCAATCTTGAGTAATAAGTCGCAAGAATGACTCTCTTTTGCATTGTGTATCATAGCCTGCAAAATCAACCTGCTTCATGGTGGAGCTTGTATCTACCCAAACCTCAACTTTAGCACTCTTTGGACTCTGGGCCTTGCCCTCATTACAAAATAGAGAAAAGAAATCTCCATCTTCACACGAGGCCTGTTTACGTTCACTGCCCTTTGCCACTCTCTTATTAGAATAGTCTTCGAGACTATCAGCTGCAGTATAGTCTACATTTGCCTGAACCTGGTTCTTATCATCTAGCTTGTACATCCCTACTTGAGGATCAAAGCAGTACTCACCCATAGGTTGGCACTGTAAATCATTTTGGGCCACAGGCCTGAAGTATTGGATGTTTTTTTGAAGGTGTTTGCTTGGAAGGAAAACTTCTCTTTTATCTGGGCTTAAAAACCAAATCTCAAAGCTCTTTGGCATCGCCATTAGTGAGCTCGATAAAAATAAGAAAAGTAATCCCAGTTTAATCATTAAAAGTCCGCACTACTTTGTTTAAAATATCTAAACAGAGAGTTTCCAACATCTACAATCAAATCCCTTCCTTCGACATCAAGGTCTAGAAAGTCTGTTAGAAACCCTTTTTGTCTTGGGCTTAATCTATTGAGCTTATCTCTAATGGAGAGGTTACTCGCATTCTGGTCCCTTCTTTCGCCAAAAGACATGTTTACACCTTTTATGGTTGCTTTAGTCTTAGTGCGAGTAGTGTTCTCATCAAGGCCTGCTTCAATTGCACCAATCTCATTATCGTCAGAGACATCTTCTGGCTCATCGGCTTTTTCTTCGGCTTTATAAAACGACACCAACTTTTTAAACATCTCTGTTGAGTCTTCTTCTACAAAATCAATTATCTCATGCAAGGGAACATTGAGTTTTGCAATAATACTTGCAATCAGTTGCGGATCTAATTCTTTGGTCTTCTGATTCAGAAACCTGGACATAGTAGAGATGCCGATATTTACCGTTTCGGCCAATTCCTTCTGTGATAGACCGCCTCTTAGCTGCATATACTTTCTAACAACACCTAGGAACATGTCTGTGTATTCCGGGTTAAATCTAATCATGTGACCCTCCTTATTTATTGGATCTAGTTGCATATCGGTATTTCGCACTGCAAGTTTAATTATTCTGCAACTCTAAA
Organism: Bacteriovoracaceae bacterium; assembly: GCA_023954595.1. Lineage (GTDB taxonomy): Bacteria > Bdellovibrionota > Bacteriovoracia > Bacteriovoracales > Bacteriovoracaceae > UBA845. The sequence goes on from JAGSHJ010000147.1 coordinate 6,553, forward strand.
TGGCTAAAATTGCAAGTTGATGTGAAATTTTATTGCAACGTGCAACTTTATTTCTTGACGCAACAAGTCAAATGTTTCATAATGGCTATAGAACATGACAGCCGAGGGGGCAACATGGATACAACACTACTTGAATTTGAAAAAGCATTAATTACAGGTACTTATGTAAAAATGAGTAATGAATTAGTTAAAGATGCATATTTTGAAGAGGGTTATATCTGTGGCGGCCTTTACGAGAATGTTAAATTTGAAAACGTGGTATTTGTTGATTCAGAGATCCAAGCTACTGTTTTTACGAACTGCTCATTTGTGAATTGCAAGTTTCTTAGTTGCAACTTCAGCTTCTCTAAGTTTGAAAACTGCAACTTTGTGGCGTGCGCGATGGATAATTGCAACTTTTGCATTACGAATTCCCTTAACTGCAATTATCTATCGTGTTCCGTCACGAATATAAATTTCGAAGAATCCAGATGTGAAAGCACTCAATTTCTGGACTGTGACTTTGATGATAAAGCGTTGGCCCTTATGGATAAGGTGCAAAATATAATTAGACGCTGTTTTCATAATTCTTCTCCTCACTCATCTTGCCGGTTGGCCGCCTAGAGCGGTCACCGGCCCAAGGATGGCCAATCAAATTTAGTTTTAACTTTAATAATGGATTAACCACGCCTGGCATGGAAGCCATACCCTTCACATAGCATATCAAAATCCTCCAATTACCCTACCATAAGGCCTCCCAACGGGAGGCCTCCGATCTTTCATTCCAAATAAAATCATTTAATTTAGTTCACA
>JAGSHJ010000514.1 GCA_023954595.1 Bacteriovoracaceae bacterium
AGGTAATACAGGTATCGCTTTGGCTATGGTTTGTGCGGCTAAAGGCTATCCTTTTGTAGCAGTCATGGCAGAGACCTTTTCGATTGAACGTCGAAAGCTTATGCGTGCTCTTGGTGCTAAAGTGGTATTAACGCCCGCAGCTGAAAGAGGTACAGGAATGGTTAAACATGCAAAAGAATTGGCCGATAAAAATGGTTGGTTCTTAGCTCAACAATTTGAAAATGAGGCCAATCCTGCCTATCACCGCGCTACAACAGGCCCCGAAATACTACAAGATTTTGCTGGCAAAAAGCTAGACTATTTTGTTAGCGGCTATGGCACGGGTGGAACTATAACTGGTGTAGGTGAAATGTTAAAACTGGCAAGACCTGATATCCAAATTGTAGCTACAGAACCTTTGGAAGCCTCGCTATTGGCAGGCAAAGAGTGGAGTCCGCATAAGCTACAAGGTTGGACGCCTGATTTTATTGCCGAGGTGATGAATCAAGAAATCTATGATGACCTAATCCCCATCAACGAACATGAAGCCAAAGAATGCTCATTAAACCTAGCCTCTAAAGAAGGTATTTTTTGTGGAATTTCAGCCGGTGCCACTTTTGCAGCGGCCTTACACACCGCCAAAAAAGCCAAACCTGGATCGGTGATTTTATCCATGATTCCTGACACTGGTGAACGTTATCTCAGCACTTATTTATTCGATGATTTTATCGATGGATCCGACGAAGTTTAAATTCCAATTTTCTCTTGAGAGATGTAGCGACGCCCAATCTGGGCGTCGACTGTTTGGCCAGTGAATATTGTTTGTAGAGACACAAGACCTTGAGTCTCTATGGTTTAATATAAAAATCAATGTGACTTAGACGTTGATTTTAATAGTTTTAAACTGGTTTTATTGATCTAATACTTCAAACATATCATTTGTAAGGGTTTTACTTAGTTCAAGGTCATAAACTAAGTCAACTTTTGCACTGACATGCATGAGGTTGCCATTGTGGATTGCTGATATTTGTCCGCTTTTACCGGTTTTGTTATAGGCTTTTTCTCCAGCCCCATCTATGGATTCTATCTTGTTTTTTTGTCGAAAATAGGAAACAGCTGATTCCAAATGGGATTCTCCAGCTCCTCCGATGACACCTAAGGTTAGATTGAATTTGTAATTTTTGTTGTTATAGACAAAAACAGCACCACAGTTGGGGAAGCGTGTGCCACTGTCTTTTAATTCTATTTGTGTAGCTCCAGGAAATTTAGAGTTTATATAGCTTTCATCCAAGATGGAACAGGCTAATATTTTTCCTTGCTTATTTAATTTCGCAGTTGCTTTTGATTTTGAATTGGAAGTTGACTTATTATCTGTCGAGGCTTGTTTATCATCTCCACAGGCAATAAGTATTGATAATAATGCTGATATAATAATTATTCTTTTCATGTTATTTTCCTGAAAATAATTTATCTATAATAGTACCACAAGGACTTTTAATTAATAATTAACAATGTGTAATGAACAATTATTTTAAGATCTAATGCAAAATAGCCCTCTCAATAGGGAATTTACAGCTAAGAAGGGATTGTTATCTGTGTCTATCTGCGTACATCTGCGGATAAATAAGTCTTCTTTTCTCTGCGCCTCAGCGGGAGACTTTATTTAATTCCTGATATACTTTGCGGCCTTTGCGTCTGCTTTGCGAGCTTTGCGTTACTTTTTTTAATTCTTTTATTCTCTATTCGAGTAGCTTAAAAACTACAATCCGGCTGGTAGTTTCTCTGTGATCCTTGTGCCTTTGTGCGAACCAATTGGTTGACTGACGTTAATATGATCAAGAACGAATGATTTATACCATGAAGTACAGGAAAGGTATTTAATTAATAATTAACAATGTGTAATGAACAATTATTTTAAGATCTAAAGCAAAATTGCCCTCTCAATAGGAAATTAGCCGGTAGGACAGGTTGTTATCTGTGTTTATCTGCGTTCATCTGCGGATAAATAAGCCTTGCTTTC
>JAGSHJ010000013.1 GCA_023954595.1 Bacteriovoracaceae bacterium
CAATCACTACAAGTGATCAGATGTTGCAAGAAGTACTGAATATCAAGAGATAATAAGTAGTTAACATACACAAACTACAAGGCCTCCAAATGGAGGCCTTTTTTATTGTCTGTGCTATAGCATTTCAGTTAGATCAAGGAAGTGCTGGTTTAGCGAATCCAGTAGCTTTGGACTTGGAACAAGTCGCTCGTGCTCGATATTTGCAAGCTCAAAAATCTTTTTGGCCATTCTATTGCTTTCAAGGCCTTGGTGTTTGTCACTAAGGTAAACCACCTTCTTAACTCCCACACTTGCCAGAAGTTTCGCACACTCATTACATGGAAATAGAGTCACATAACACTTAGAACCTTGAAGAGTTCTAGGTGCGTGCAAGATGGCATTGGCCTCAGAGTGAACTACATACCCATACTTTTGATGCTCAAGTGGCTGGCTTTTGTCTTTTCCCCAAGGAAGTTTAGACTCATCTATACCTGCCACAAAGCCATTATAGCCCATCGTTATTTGGTGGTTCTTTTGATCAACAAATACGCATCCTACCTTGGTAGCAGGATCTTTGGACTTAAAAGAGGCCATCATTGCCTGAAGGATGAAATACTCATCCCATGACAGTTGTGATTTAACTTTAAAGTAGTTCGGGTTATCGATCATAATTACTTAAAACGCGGTTTCTTCCACGTTCTCCGTTGATTCATATGAGTGATCAACATGATTAGTCTCTTCATACTCTTCTGTTTCATCTTCAAAAGAGTTGGATGATCTCTCATTGTTAATTGTTAGTATTTGGTGAAGGTTATTTTGAAGAGTAGTTAGCTCTTTTAAAAACTTCTCTTTGTCCTCGTCAGTGTAAACAAACTCTTCCAACAAAACCTTTGCAGCGACTTTATTCATTCTCTTAGTAAGAGTTCTAAGGCTTTTGTATTCTGTTGGCAGTTGTGGCTCTGAAAGTGTTTTCTCTACGGCCTCTTCTACACCATTGGTTTTGATGTATTTAACCATGTCTTTAATTTCTTTAGCAGACTTGTTCTTTACTACATCAATAATTTTTTCTTGGTCTTGAGGATCAAGTTTGATTAACTCATTTGTCTGACTTGCGTTAAGTTCACCGTGAGCTCTTAGCTCTTTTACTTTCGGAGAAGACTTAACATCTCTATCAATGGCACTTTTGATTACTTTCTTACTAAGGCCTGTCTTTTCTGCAGTAAGATCAATAAAGCTTCTTCTATCGTTTGGCTGATCAACTTTAATTTCATTGTCTTCTTTATTGTTCTCCAAGTCTTCTTCTTCAAACTTGGTGGCCATTGGATTTAATTCTTCATAAATCTCTCTGCCTCTAGCAAGACACATTTCAAATTCAACTTTGTTAAGATCCATACGAACCAAGTTCTCGTCAATTGACATCAGTTCTTGTTCCATATTGGACTTGTGAACTTTATGCACTGGAGCTTCTTCAATTCCTAGAGCTTTAAGAGCAGAGTAGCGTCTACCGCCTGCAATAAGTTCGTTATTTCCATTAATTACTAGTGGCTGAATAATACCTACGGTTTCAATACTTTTCTTAAGTTTTTCAACGTCTGTGTTGGTGCGTAGGTAAGAACTTTTTACCTTGATCTGATCGAGCTTCATCGTTTCCATTAAGTCTCCTTCTCTGTGCGTGGCACACACTAAAATAGTGTCTAAGCTTTGTCATGCTTTTTAAGGGTGAAGTCTCTTAAGTGCTTGATAGCGCTATGTGTGCAAACAAAACGTATCTAATACTATTCCCCATTCACCACTTTATGCTGTGTAGAATTTATAGGATCTATAGTGTTTTTATTGCTTTGCGTTGGTATGTGTAGGTCACACTTAATAATGCGCAGCTTGTAAATAAGGCCAGTATATAAACCATGTGAAAAATTAGGAGAAAACTATGAAAAACTTTATCTTTGTAATGACATTATTTGCTTCAATTACTTCCTTTGCTGATTGCACGTTGTATATTGCAGAGCAACCTCGTGAGGACGAACAAAAACTGCATAATATTTCTGAAATGAGACACAATAAGAATTTAGACAAAGCTGAAAGAACTCTTAAGAAGGCCATGAGAAGAAAGGGATTTAAGCTTGTGTATAAAGTAGAAGATGCAAGGTTTTTCATTCCTGAATTTAATCAAACTTGTGGTTATTCACAGATGCCTCTTGAAGAGCAGGAATGTGAAATAGGCTTTGGCAAAATTAAATTAGTTGATGATATTGATCCAAAAAATAGTAACCTCTATGCGGCTAGAGATGTAGGTATTGAATTATCAAGCTCATTTCATTTGCCAATTATGCAATCAGCATCAGGTGCATTTAAAAAGGCACTTGCACAAATTCCTCACTGTGAACTTTGAATAGATCCAAAACGTCCTGCTATTTTCAGCAGAGATAAATAAGAGGCACTCCGAAATGGGGTGCCTTATTTACCAAATATAATCTTAACTCTTATTTATCCTCTGTGCCTATATTTCTGGCGCACGGCCTGCTTTTTATATAGTTGAAAGTTGTAATAATAATGGAATTCTAACTATTTAAGGGTGGTCACAGTGGCTAAATGTTTTACAGGTGTACTAACTTTACTCTTTCTTCTAACGGGCTGCAAGGAACAGAGCTTTTCTGCTAAGGACTCTGAATCATCAGCAGTAATCAAAGCACTTAATAAAAGTGACTACAAATCGGTAATATCAATTCTTGAAAGAAAAGAGGAAAACGAAGAGCTCTCAGTTGAAGATCAATATATAATGGCTTCAGCATTTGCTATAAAAGGGGGCATGGATATTTATTCTTTATTTCCTCTCATGGAAGTGGAGCTCTTTCACAAGCGTGCCATCGACTGGAATGAACTTGAAGAGCAGAAAGATCCATACAGCAAATTTTTGACGGATAATACTTCTAGTAATGCAACTGTGGAAGAGCGGGAGAAGGCATGGGATAATTATGTAGAGGCGAGTCTAGCTACGGGAACTATTGAGGAAGAGTTTAATTGCGATGTGTACGAAGATAGAGAGCTTTGCGAATACATGCACACACAGTTTGAAAAGGTTAGAGAAAACCTAGAAAAGGGAAATTTTTATTACTCCGATAGAGACAGATTTATAAGTGGTGGTGAAGAAGCCAGGAGAGAAGAAATTTATGCACTCACTGAAACCCTGAGAAAGGAATCCAATGATTATAGCGTTGAGAAATATCAAATAACTCGTGATTTAGAGACCTATTACATTGAAATAGTTGTCTTTGATTACAAAAGAGATAAGTTTATTTCTGGAGAACTAAAGGATGAGGGGGGCCAAGCTTCCAAAGATATAATGAAACTTATCTGGAGAGTTTATGAAAGCATTCCTCTTATTCAACGTTTACCAAAAATAGATCATCAACAACAGACCACCTTAACCACGGTCCTGGATATTTTAAAAGAGAACATGGTTGAAAATCCATCACATGAGAAAAGTTCTAAAATGATAGCAATGACACTTTTCTTTTCAATAGCAAGCATATTTGCTGATTCATTCAATCTTGAAGCGGTTGAGTCTCCGCTTGATATTGGATGCCAAATTCAGGAAGATAAACTTGTAGGACACTTGGACATATTGAAAGACAGGATTGAATATGTAACCAAGCTAAGTGAGATGGGCCTTCTTAAGGATGTGCCACACGAATACTTTGATGGCATAAGAGAATATTTGGATTCCTCAAATGAGCACATTGGTACTGAAGACAAATCGAGGCTGCTTGAGTCCATTAGAACTCATAAGGTTAGAAACTGCGGACCTTCAATATTCTTGCATAATACCTAATGTTTGTTCACAATTGGTGAATGAATAAAACTTTAGTGCTATTTTTGTTGTGGGGCTTTTCTCAAATTGCCCTATGCCATCCGCTTACAACAATCATCAAACCAAGATATGGTATTAATCAAGTTGGGACGCAAGATACATGCGGAATCTTTTTTGGTCGCCGTAATTCAGTTTTGTGCAATCCAGCAAACCTTTCTTTAAACTCTGAGGAGGGTCTAGTCTTTTCCCTAATCTCTAAAACCGATGGGGACTCCGTTGAGGCTGGACAGGACGTTTTATTTAGTCCAATTGATAAAGAATTTCTTGAAGATCTTTTTGAATTAAATTCATTTAATAGTTGGGAGGCGGGAAGCATGCTAGAATTCCAGACTCCTTTTTTCTACCTTAGCTATGAGCCTGTTTACGCTCAGGCAGCCTTTTTCATCTTTAACCCTGCTTCCCCTGAGATCTCTCTTACTACTAGTAAGCAAAGAAAAATAAACCTAACTGTGGCAGAGCAAATTAAGCTTGGAAGTCATGAGTACCATTTTGGATTGAATACTTTTTATTATGAACGCGATTACTTTTCTGGAAGCTTCTCCTTGTTTGAGCTGTCGAGCTCTTCTGTTGATGAACTAGTTGATCTAAAGGCTAGCTCTGCTATTAATGCCGACTTGGGGGTTATTTATCAAAATAAGAGTATCAGATGGTTGCCAAGCCTTTCTCTCCAGTACAAGAATTTTGGTGCAAAACACGAGGTCAACTCTGAAAGGCTTAAGGATGAAAAGGCACTAGAACCTATTCTTTTATATGAAACCTTTTTCAAAGCAGAATTTGGTTATGATTTTAAAATGTACTATGGCTCTTTGGCCGCTGCGGTTGGAATATACACTGATAAAGATATTGCTACTTATTATTCAGACTTCACAACTCTTTCATTGGGTTACTCCCTATGGAACTTTGAAGTGCTAGGTTCTTATTCTTTGTACACTCATACTGCTGGAATAAAGTTTTCTTCTTCGGCTAACTCCGTTGGAATTGTCTATGGAAGAACAAAGGCTCTTGGTGACTTTTTGGATGATTACGAGGACTTTGCTATAGTCAACCTGGAGATCTATCTATGAGATTAATCTTAGCTGTTTTAATCTTTTCTTTTATGGTCAATGCTAAAGAAAGCCCTATGAAGTTTCTTAGGGAGCAGGCCTTACAGAATCAAAAGAAATTTAAATACAATAGGTATGAGAGCATCATCAGTGGAGGGCTTGCATTTATTGTTGGAAATATCGGCTACTATGGAACTGATAGCTCCACACTGAAAGTGGCCTATAGTGGAATTCAGACCATTGGGATCTTAAATGTAGGGCAAGGGATTTATGATTATTACAGGCCAGTCTTCGACACTGAGCTTTACTTAGCTTTAAGAGAACCTAAAACAGCTCCAAAAAGAATTATTAAGGTTTTTGCACAGGAGGAAAAGGCTAAAAGACTGTCTTTATTGTACAAATCATCTTTATTGGCGACCCAATACTTTGCTAACGCTTTTTTAGGGGATACTGATGATAGTCTAAAGGATGTTTATACCTTTTTAGGTGGAGTGAACTTGATTGTAGTAGGCTACGCTACTTTTTATAAAGATAAGTATGAAGAGTATTACTATTCCAATTACCTAACACCTTCAGTGTTTAGAATGAAAGATTCATTTGTGGCTGGCCTTAGCTATACGAAAAGCTTTTAAACGTATAACTTAGCTTGATTCACAAGTTAGAAATTACAAATTGGATCTGCCTCATTAAGCCAAGGGGCCTTGAATGATTGCTCAATGAGCTCGTTCATTTGTTTTTTTACATTAAAACGATCCCAATCAGTACAGACTGTTGTTGTTGCAGCTTTCATTGAAACGTTAATTGAGCTGTCTGGGTTTGCCATATTGTAGAGCTTGCTCCAAAGAGATGCGTATGGTCCAACATCACGAGAGTCGCCCCTCGCTCTTTTTTGAACCTTTTGAGCAGGAGTGAGGTTTTGCCACTCTTTCCAACTGAAGCCGTCGATACTTGTAAGTCGCTCAATCACATCTTGAGAGAACATGGATTCGCCACCCTTTCGAGTGACATATACTATGTCCTGACACCCACTGGCCTTGAGTACTAAGGTAGGGTGAAGATCACTCCAGCCTCCTGCAGAAATTCTATTTTTACTCAATTCGATGAAGTTGGATAAACCTGGTTCTGCTGGAGAAGTTGAAATGACATCCATCCAACTTGCATCACCTAGAGATATAAACTTTTTGGACTTCTCATCATCTTTTGTAAGTTCATTGGTTTTTAAAAAAGAACCAATCCTTTTAAGAGTCTCTTCTTTGCCCCAGTATCCAAAACGAAGTTCCCTCTGTTTGATTTTAAATTGTGAACCAAATGCTGGATCAGAATTAAGGCCATACTGTTCTTTGGCCGCTTTGTAGCTTTCTACAGCATTGCCTAATAGTACCGATGTAGTAGGAAGTGTTAGTAAGTGCGAGCTTACATTTTCATAAATTCGAACTGGCACTTGATTGGATGCTTGTGCAGCTGCACGGCGGGTGAGAACCGCCTTACCAAATAGTTTTCTACAGTATGGTTTTGATTGATTAATCTGTTGCCAGGTCAAATCCTCGCTACCTGCAGCACAGCTTGCCAAAAACTTATTTAGGTCCTGATCGACGTTTTCTTGTAGAGAAGCGTCACTAAGTTTAACTCCTGCATAGAAGTCGCCCATTTGACCAAAAATTTTTGCCAAGCTCTTAAAATTCAACAGGCCTGGTCTGAAAAAGAGAGTGTCGTCTGTGACGGCATTAAACTTTCCAAACTCTTTAATTGCTTTTGTTATTTCAGTCTTTCTAAATGAAAGTATTGCATTGAATTTAGCTTGGCCCTGATTCACCAAGGTTAGAGTTTCTTTTAAGTATTCTATAAATTCTGGATTTATTATGTCTTTCAAGTCAGCTGAATTAGTTACGACCTGTAATGAAGCCAAGGTTTTTTTAAAAAGCTTCATTGTTTCTGGATCTAGTTTAAATTCATCTAATTGGTCTGCAATCTTTTTTAGTTTTGCGATTAATTCCTTGTCTCCAAGAATAGAAGCAATTGCTTTACCTTCCTCAGTCTGAGTTAAGGCCTCAAGGTAGCCTTGAAAAGATTTAACCAGCAGAGACTTTTCTGTATTACTTAGAGTTCTAGGGTTTATGGCCAGGCTTTCAATTAGGAACATTGTGATACTAGCAGAGCTTCCACCGGCCAAAGCATGAGGATAGCCTTTTTTCTGAACAACTTTAGATATTGCTCCCCAGTGTGCAGGCATTAGCTCACCGTTTCCACGTATGGCCAAGCAATAGCTAGAAGCGTGTGCTAAAGAAGCTGTGAAAATTAATGGAATGAATACTTTTATCATGATCTTATCCCCATCTAGTTTTGGTAAGGCTTACCAGTTTAAAAGCTCTTAGGGGATAGGTGAGAAAAAGTTTCACGATTATGAAGTACCCAAAGCAGGAATGACGCTCTGGGTTGGTTGTGGTTTAACAGGTCTTATTGTTCGCCATCATCGCCAATAGCGCCAACTGGGCAACAGGCGAGGGCGTTTTCGCAATCATCAACCTCTGAATCATTTTGAGGCTGCTTGGCCACATATGCATGCCCATCGTCATCATTCATTTCAAAAAAACCTGGAGCTTCAACACAGCATGCGTCACAAGCTATGCATTGATCGTCCACATAATACTTACCAGCTAGGTTCTGGCTCCATTTGGCCTCTTTATCTGCCATATTATTTATCCTGATAAAAAAAGGGGCCGTCTAGCGGCCCCCATTTCATTATTGCTATTAGTTAACTAGCTATTATAACAAATTCGGATAAGTGACAATACTTGCATCTTCCTCAAGTTTTTTAAGTAGTTGAAAACGTGTCTCTTGTGCCAATTGATTTGTTAGAGCTGTCTTTTGTTGCTCAATTTCTTTCTGAGCAAGATTCTCTAGATCCTTAGCACTCTTCATAGAAAGAACTTTTAGGATCTTCACGTCAATTGGGTTATTTTCAACAAATACGTCCTTATCAGTTGATTGGGCCAAGATTGGTGCAAGGGTCTCTTCTTTAAAAGAGATACTTTCTGCACTTTGGTCATAAAAGCTAAGATCAGTACTTGTTACAAGTGAGAAATCATACTTTTTAGAAAGAGACTTAACTTTTGAAAGCTTTCCAGCTTTAAATGCACTTTCAATATCAGCAATTAATTTTTCAATAAATGCTTTAAGCTCTTGTCTCTTAGACTTTTGAAGGTGTCTTCTTGCAACAATTTCTTTAACGTCATCAAAAGACTTGGCTACGGCCTTCTTGCTGTCTCTTACGTGAATGATGTGCCATCCAAAGTTAGTCTTAACAGGCTTTGAGATTTGACCTGGTTTTAAATCAAATGCCGCCTTTTCAAATTCTGGAACCATTGAACCTTTAGTAAACCATCCAAGGTCCCCACCTTTAGAAGCGGAAGGACCTTTGCTTTCTTTTTTTGCAATTGAAGCAAAGTTCTTTGAATTTACTTTCTTTCTAAGGCTGTTGATTTTAGCTTTTTGAGATTTATCACCTTCACCTTGTTTAACTGGAAGAAGGATGTGGCTCGCTAGTAATTGAGCTGGCTTGTTAAACTCTGAAGACATTCCTTCGTATAGAGACTTTGCCAAAGTGACATTCTTCTCATCTGCTAGGAAGTCAGTAACTTCTTTCTTAGTTACTTTTAAATGCTTAGTCATTGTCTCTTTTTCGAATCTTACCGCATGAACTTTTGCACCTGCATTTTTAAACTTAGCTACATCTTTTGCGAATGCATTTGATACGCTTGGAGCCGCCATAGTTAATTGAAGTTTCTCAAGAGCAACTTCTTCTTGAATCATTTCTTCAAATGTTGCAGGAGTTAAGCTATTACCCGCTAGAAGTGCTTTGTATTTTCTTACGTCGAATTTTCCATTAGTAAGGAAGTATTCAAGTCCTTTAATTCTTTCTTTAACTTGTTCTTGGCTTGAGCTGAAGCCTACTTCTTCTGCAAAGTTTGCAAGAAGTTGTTGTTGAACAAGATTTCTCAGAGCGTTTTCTTTAATTCTAAATTGTTTGATTTGTTGACTGGTAAGGTCTTTGCCAAAAATCTTAGAGTAACGTTGTAGCTCTTGGTTGATAATATTGTTGTACTCTCTAATAGTGACAGGTTCTCCATCTACTTTTGCAACAGAGCCTGCACTAGATCCGAAGCCTTGAAATCCAGTAAGTGCGAAACTTACTATGATAGCTGCAATGAAAAAAGTCAGGATAATGTAGGAGATTTTGCCAGTAAATTTATTGATCATTTTGCTTCCCTTTTGGTGTGGCAGTTTGTTGTGACATTACAAAAGTAAAATTCTATAATTTTTTTTGTTAAAGTCAATTTGCGCTCAGTGTTGTAGGTTGCTAAACTGTTGGCATCTAGTTCTCATTTAGATAACTTAAGCTATACTTTTGAACCTTTTCATTGCGCGGGATGTTAGATTTTGAAAAACTTTACTGTGGACTCTTCCAGGTGGAAATTGGCGAACAACTTATTAGTTGTTATTTTGTCTCTTTGGGGCATTGCAATACAGAATTATTCTCTTAAAGATGTCTCGACTTTTGAGGCGTTTTTAATTGAGGCCTTTGCGCCAATTCAAAGAGGTGCTCTCTCTACTAGAGAAAAAGTTTCAAGCATGCTCGATCACTATGTAATGATCGTCAATACATCTAAAGACAATGCTGATCTTAGAAAAAGAGTTGATGAGCTAAATAATAAAATCTTTGAATTCCAGGAAGTAAAAAAAGAGAACGAGCGCTTGAAGCAGCTTCTTCAATTTGGAAAAGAAATTCCAAGAGAGAAGGTTCTGGCTCAAATCGTGAGTTGGGATGCTTCAAACGAGTTTAAAGTTCTACGAATCAATAAAGGCTCTTCAGATGGCCTTAAGAAAATGTCTCCCGTCATCACTATGAATGGCCTAGTAGGCTATGTATATAGACTAACTCCTAATTATGCAGACATCCTAACCATTCTCGATCAGAACAACAGAGTAGACTCAATTGTTGCTAGAACTAGATCTCATGGAATTGTTGAAGGTATTTCTGAATTTAAGTGTCGTTTAAAATATGTCAACCGAACTGAGAGAGTTGAGGTTGGGGATGAAGTCATAACTGCTGGTCTTGGAGACATTTATCCAAAGGGCATCAAAGTCGGAAAAATTACTCAAATTGATAAAGAAAATTACGGAATAACCCAATCTATTGTTGTTACGCCTTCGGTAAACTTTCACAAGCTAGAGGAAGTTGTTGTTTTAATAGAAAAGACGGAAGACGAGAACAGAGATTTGGCCAAGGAACAAAGCAATGAATAAATACGGACCTAAAGAGATATTGTTAGGCACAGCTAAAACCTGTCTACTATTAGTGATACTTGAGATTTTTACCACTGCCTTTTTGCCGGCAATGGGAGTTATTAATTTTCGTCCAGAATTCAACGTTCTAATTGTTCTATTTTTGGCCTTTAAACTGGAAACACCTGTTTTGGCCTGGCTTATTATGATTGTTCAATATGTTCATTCCCTTTTCTCAATCGAGGGATGGGCGATCGGAGCCTTCACTGGAGTCTTGATTTCGTTATCTGTTCGCTATTTAAAGGATATGTTGGATTTCAGTACTGCGATATCCACGATCATTGTTGTTCAGATCTTCCAAGTTGCTTGGTTTTTGGCAACGAGCTTTTTACTTTCACTGAAACTTGGTGATTTTGGAAACTTTTTTCCACTGCTTTGGCAAGACTTGCCAGAGAGTGTGGCCCTTTCAATTTTATCTCCATTTTTCTTTTTCGTTTTAGACAGAGTTTGGAAAGTTAATTCAAGAGCTGCTGGAGTTGCTATTTAATGTTTGGTGATGAAGAACTAATAAAACTGCATAGAAAAAGAGCAACCCAAGTTGCTAATATCATCCTGGTTTGTTTCGGGGTCGTGATGTTGCGCCTTTGGTACCTACAGGTCTACAAGGGCGAGCTTTATCATAAATTTTCTATTCAAAATAGACTAAGAAAAGAGATCGCTAGGGCACCTAGAGGGATGATCTACTCTGCTAATGACCAATTGCTAGTGGATAATATTCCAAGATTTGATGCTGTCCTTACGAGACAATATCTTAAAAATAAAAAAGAAACACTGTCTCGTTTGTCTTCTATTCTTGGAATGGACATAAAAGAAGTTAAGCAGACAATTAAAAAACACTCTTCTCAGGCCAAGTATAGGCCTATCATTATAAAGAAGAACATCTCACTAGCAGAAGTTGCTAGGATTGAGACTGAAAACGCCTTCCTGCCTGGTGTAAGTGTCGATACTTTTATTAGTAGAGAGTATGTTGATTCTGAGGTTGGGGCACACCTTCTAGGTTATATTTCTGAAATATCCCAACAACAACTTCCTAAATATAGAAGTAGGGACAAGCTTGATTATCATCTTGGAGATTTTATCGGCCAATTTGGTATTGAAGAAGAGATGGATAAAACTCTTAGAGGGGACAACGGCTTTGAATATGTGGAAGTTGACGCTCTAGGAAGAAAAAAGAAGTACATCAATACTGATAATCTTTTTCAGGGGATTAAGGATGAAACTCCAAAACCTGGAAAAAACTTAAAGCTCACAATTGACCGTGACATGCAGATTGCCGCATACGAGGCCCTGAAGGGGAAGTCTGGAAGTCTAGTTGCTCTAGATGTTAAGACTGGAAAGATTTTAACTATGGTCTCTACACCAGCGTTTGATCCTTCTCAATTTAGTAGAGGCCTTACGACAGAGTACTGGAATTCTCTAATTAAGAATGAAGAAAATCCTCTAAGAGATAGAAGTATCCAAGAACACTTCTCTCCAGGATCTACCTTTAAACCATTTACTGCAATTGCAGCCCTGGAAGAAGGTATTATAGATCCAACCACTAAAATTCGTTGCCATGGGACCTATAGATTAGGTCGAAGAGTTTATCACAGCTGGAAAAGGTGGGGGACTGAGAAGGTTAACGTCACTGACGCTTTGATGCAGTCTTGTAATATCTTTTTCTACAAGGCCGCAACAGACATGGATATTGACTCATTAGCAAAGTACGCCGGAATGTTTGGCTTTGGTGAAAGGTCTGGAATAGCTCTTCCTAGAGAAGTTTCGGGACTTATTCCAACCAAAGAGTGGAAACTTAAAAGAAATGGAATTCCTTGGCAACAAGGTGAGACTCTCTCATGTTCTATTGGACAATCCTATGTTCTTGTCTCAACTCTTCAACTTGCAAATGCTTATGCTGCTCTGGCAACAAAAGGAAAGCTTTATAGGCCATATGTTGTCGATGAGGTTTTTGACTATAACGGTAAGCAAATTAAAAAGTTTGAGCCTGAACTTATTCGAGAGATTAAGCTCAAGGACTCAACTTGGGATGTTGTTAGAGAAGGCCTGCATAAAGTTATGAACGAGCCTAAAGGTACCGGCTGGTGGAGAAGAGGCTTTGGTAATAACATGGCTGGAAAGACTGGAACAAGTCAGGTTATTAGAGCTCAGAGTGCCGAGAACCTTTATTCAAAATGTTCTGAAATGCCATATGAATTTAGACATCATGGTGTATTTGTCGCATTTGCTCCTTATGATGATCCTCAGATCGCTGTTGCTGCCTTAGTGGAGCATGGCTGTGGTGGATCAAGTGCTGCTGCACCTGTTGTAGAAAAGGTTGTAAGTCAGTATATGCAAAAGTATCTACCTGAAAAACATAAGGTCTTTGCCAAAGAAGAAAAAGCTCAATACATGAACTTTCTTCGTAAAAGAAACGCAGCAAGGGCCAAAGCAAAAGCGCAAGAAGAGGCAGCTAACACTCCTGAAACTCCTGCAGCAAATAGAGACTAGAGGAATTCTGTGAATAGAACGGTAATCAACTTCTTTAAAAAATATGACTACACCTTTATGGTGACTATGCTTGCAATTTTCATTGTCGGTGTTTTGAACTTATATTCTGCGACTCACTCGCATACCTCTGCTCATATGCAGAATTTATTTAAATCTCAAATTCTTTGGTTTTCTTTGGCAAACCTTATTGCTTTTGCAATCAGTATGTTCCCTCCAAAGTCTATGTTTAGACTGGCCTATTGGGCATATGCATTTAACGTCTTACTTCTAGTGCTCGTTTTGATTATGGGAAAAGAAGGGATGGGGGCCCAGAGATGGCTTGTATTTGGTGGGTTTAGACTTCAACCTTCCGAGCTTATGAAGATCTCTCTAGCACTTGCTCTTGCGCGATATTACACAAAGAATAGCCCGGAGAAAGAGCTCTACCTTCGAGACTTGATAGTCCCATTTATAATTACTATTGTTCCGACCATTCTAATTGTGGTTCAGCCCGACCTTGGTACAGGGCTACTTCTTTTATTGATCTTCCTAGTAGTAAGCTTCTACAAAAGACTTAGATGGAAATCAATCGGAGTTCTTTTATTGCTAAGTTTAATTAGTGGCTCGGTCATGTATAAGTTTGGGCTTAAAGAATATCAGAAGAAGAGAATCTTAACTTTCATTGATCCTTATGCTGATGCTAAAGGCTCTGGCTACAATGCTATTCAGTCTGAGATCGCCATCGGTTCTGGTAGATGGTTTGGAAAGGGCTTTAAAAAGTCTTCTCAGGCATCGTTGAACTACCTCCCTGAGAATCATACTGACTTTGTTTTTTCTATTTATAATGAAGAACATGGCTTCTTCGGATCTGTTGTATTGGTCAGTTTGTATATTATCCTTCTGATGCGATTTATATGGCTTGCGGGGTCTTCGCTTCGATTCTTTGACTCCGTGCTCGCCATAGGACTTATGGCGATATTCTTCTGGCATACCTTTATAAACATGTCGATGGTGATGGGGCTTATGCCGATTGTTGGGCTG
Source organism: Bacteriovoracaceae bacterium (assembly GCA_023954595.1). Lineage (GTDB taxonomy): Bacteria > Bdellovibrionota > Bacteriovoracia > Bacteriovoracales > Bacteriovoracaceae > UBA845. The sequence goes on from JAGSHJ010000013.1 coordinate 13,741, forward strand.
CCACTGCCTCTAATGTCGTATGGAGGCTCCAGTATTCTAACCTTTGGGATATGTATTGGTTTAGTCACCTCGGTGAGTAACTCTAGAAATTTATTTTAAAATAAGGCCCATCAAATGATGGGCTTTTTATTGAAATTTGATCCTATATTCTAGGTGTTAGAATTCTAACAGTGCCCTGTAATTTGGGCCGTTGGTATGGATTAATTTCATGGATATTGAGAAAATGACCTTGTCTTAATTTAAAGAAAAGGAACCTCTCGATGCTTAAGAACCTATTTATCGCCATTATTGCTCTTTCTGCCACTACTTCAATTGCGAAAGCAAATACGCTGCATATGGACCATGGTGAGCTTAAGAATATGGTGAGAATGTCTTTATGGTATGAGGGAACTACAAACTTTGAATCTTCAGCATTTAGGCCAGGGGCCGCATTTGAGATGCTTGCGCAATCAGAAGCAGCTCAGGAAGATACTGTAGAGCTTAGTGAAGAATTAGCAGTAGCACTTGAAAACATCACCTTTTAAACAAAATAAGTATGACAATAATACTATTTTGTACTAAAATAGTATTATGCAAAGAATTGCCAAGGTAGGAAGCCTTCTAAAGAAAATTTATAGAAATTACTCAAACGATCTACTAGATGCCCTTCAACAGAAGGGTTTTATAGACCTCAGGCCTAGTTTTCTGGAAATCCTAACAAATGTATGCGAAATGGATGCTCCTTCTATTAAGGAGATCGGAGTCGCGTGTGGACTTAAAAAACAGACCATGACAAGTCACCTAAATGAGCTTGAGCGAAGAGGCTATATCGTTCGTAAGAAAGGTGAGAGTGATAAAAGAGAGCAGAGAGTTTTTCTGACTGAATATGGTGAGAAATTTAAAATCAGTATGCTTGAAGTTATTGCTGAGCTTGAAAATGAGTACCTTAAAAATGTAGGGGAAATTGAGCTAGATAGAATAACTCTAATGCTTGAGACCTTTCACTCCAAAATTAAAGTTGATAAGGCACAGCAAAGTTTATTCTAAGCGCTTCTTAGATTCCCAGATCCTTGTGATCTATTTGCAGGCCAAAACTTATAACCACCAGAAATATTATTGATATTGTAGAAGCCATGGTGATTTAGCATCTCACAGGCGAGGATTGAACGTGTTCCGTCTTCAGAGATGACCATGATACTTGCGGCCTTGTTTGGAATCTCTCTAAGCCTTAGTCCAAGCTCTTCTAGAGGAATATGCAATGCCTCTTTCATCTCTACTTTAGAGCTAAATTCTTTTTCAGAGACATCAATAACGATGAAGTCCTTGTCTTTGTCTTGAAATACATTGAATGCTTTCTCTGGGGACATGTCATTGTAAGATCTACGGTTTAGAACAAAATCGTCTGGCAATTTCTCGCCATTTTTAATTCTTACCATTTGAGCTTGAATTGTTTTAAATGCGATAGCTTCTTTTTGGTCCATTCGGTCCAGTCTTTTCTCCATACGATCCAGGCGCTTTTCGATAGCATCTAGTTTAGAAAAGATATTGTTTTCAAGCTTCTTCATCATTTTGTCCTCATTTTAAGGAGTGATCTCCCTAACTACATTGTAGACAATTAGATTAGGGCTTAGAAGAACGGGTAAATTGTTCCAAAGTGAATCTGTCCAATAATAATGGAGGTCAACATGGCAACCATCAAAAAGACACTTCCCTCATAAATTCCATAACCTAAGTGAGGAGTATCGGTTTGAGCACCACTCTGAGGGGCCTCAGTAATTTGGAAAACCTGTGTAACACCGGCTCTAAATATTGGAAAGATTAGAGAGCCTAGAAGCGTCTTAAGAACAACTTGGATGCAATAGGATATAAGATCGTGATGTTCATGGTTAAATGAGGCCATAATAATTAGAGTCGTTCCAAATAGAAAGCCTGAGTACGAGAACGCGAGCCCTAGGTTTTTTTGAATCATCAAACTATTAAATGAGAGTTTGGAAACATATGGGTAGAGCTTTGTGGAGAATCCAAATAAAACCAAAGCGAATAGCCATAAGATAAATAAAATAATTAGCGAGTGTTCAGATTCTTTAAAAATACTTCTTACCAAGAAAGCTAGGCATATTGCCTGTGCGAAAGAGACGATGCCGTAAGCTGCATTTTTCTTCTTTAGTACTTCATCTTTGTATTCAAAGTTATAGAAAACGATATTATCTAGAATATAGAGCGATAGAAGGTAGAGGATGATCCCACTTGTACCAAGAATAAAAAAATCAAGAACACTTTGTACAAAACCAATATATTCATTGAACTCTAATGTTGAAAAAATAAGAGCGATACCTATTAGTCGTGAAAATACATGAAGGGTGTCCACGTAGTTCTCAGAAGGGTAGATCTTTTTCAAAATTTGCTTCTTCTGAGAAGGGTAGAATAGGACATGGGCATATTTATAGAAGAGAAGCCCTAAACAGATGAAAACGGTAAAAAGAAAACGAATTAACAATTTATCAAATATTTCGTTCATAGGGTGCCTCGACTAGCTCTAAAATTTTTCTTTAAAAAGTCCCCAAAATAATCCTTAAGATTGATCTTCTCATTACGACCTTTTCTAAAGAATGCCGGAAACTGCTCACGTGTAATACTACCCTCAGTACCAAATTCATCATTGAATCCATAAAAGGGTTTATTCTCTCTGAGACTTTGTTGAATCTTTTGATAAAAACTATAAGTGGGGTTAAAGCCTCGAAGTCCCGTATATTGTGGGATGTATCGATAAGCTCTATAAAAGCTCCAAACTTTACCTTTTTGGGTGTTTCTCCATCGGCCAAAGTCACGGTTTCCAATAAAAACGCTTCCAGGCGGCAGGGGAGTGAATGATTCATTTAAATCTTCAGATCTTCGAAAGATCGACATTCCAATAAATTTTTCGTGCTTCGTAGTAAAAGCTCTAGAAGTTCTAACGATTATTTCTTCGTAAGTCTGAAAGCCATAGACGACTTTATATTTCTGATAATAGGTTTTGATTATAAATCCTGTGGAATGTGTATCCACTAGAATTACTGAAACGGGAGCACCTCTAATTAGAGAAGAGAGGCTCTCTTCGTTAAATACATAGCTGATCCCAAACTCCGAAGGAGATAGACTCTTGGACAGCCCAAGATATGCTAATAGAAGCAAGCAGTATATGATGAGCTTATTCAGATTCATAGAGAGTCGGCCAGGTCCCTAATCTCTTGCTTTTGTTTGTCACTTAATTGGTCAAAGTCACAGTGAACTCTATTTACCATGTGGGACTGGCTAAATTTATCAAAGAGATCAGTTGCCTCGTTGATGTTTTGAATAAAGTTTCTACCTTTAAGAATTGGCTGCTCTCTTACAACTTTGATTGGATATTTATTTGTGCCACCTTCACCGTCCATATAATACTTGGACAATCTTCCGGAAGAGGAACACTTAATATAATCGATTTCATTTTCTTTAAAGTAAGTCTCAATTGACTCTAAGGCCTTAAGTTGATCTGTACCAAAGGTTTCGAAAATCTTTGGTGGAATGTTATTTAAAATGATCTTCTTGGCCCATTCATTATCTGAGCCTCGGAGTACCTTCATAAGAAAGTGATCATCATGGTGAAGATATTCTTCGATGTCTGCTGGAATACTGTATTCTGAGTTGGATGTTGCAAAGTATCTTCCAAGCATCTTTTCTAAACACACTGCTTTATAATGAAAATAAACCATTAAAAACATATGGAAGCGACAAAGAAGGAAGTCATCAAATGTGGAAATCGCTCTTTCAGAGATACCAAGGTATGACTTTCCATCAACTACCGCTTCTCTGAGGTTGTCTATAATCCAGTCCAAATCAAACTTTCCATAACTAACGCCACAGAAGTAAGAGTCACGAAGAAGGTAGTCCATTCTATCGCAGTCCATCTCACTTGATACAAGTTGATGCAATATTGGGAAGTAGTTTATTCCTTCGATCGTGAAGTATTCATCATCCAGACATTCACCGATGATAAGGCCTGCTATTTGAGTTGGATCTACTCCAAACTTCTTTTTTACGCCCTCAAAACTTTCAGTGAAGCTAGAGTCAACTATGGACTTAATAGTATAGTCCTCATGACTAGCTTGTCTGTCCTTGGTAGGTGCAAAATGCTTTGGAAGTTTTAATTCACTTACCTGAGGCATAACAAATTCGGTCGTATGACTCAAAGGTGCATGGCCGATGTCATGAAGTAGACAAGCGAGCCTTACAGTTTCTCTAAGTCTTAACCAGTCTTTGTTATAAGTCTGTTCTTTGAAAACAGTATCGAAAACCTTTGATACAACTGACATCACTCCAATGGAGTGAAGGTAGCGAGTATGAGTCGCTCCTGGAAAAACGTACTCGGAAAATCCTAGCTGCTTGATATTTCTCAATCTTTGGAAGAAGGGATGCTCAAGGATCTGTACTTCTTCTTTTTGAATCTTTATCGAGCCGTGTACCGGGTCACGAATTTCCATCTTTATTCCTTAAATTGCGTTTTGATTTTCTTCTAGCCATTGATTTATGTCTGCAGACTCAAACATAGGTTTACCATCAATATATAGACATGGAACTGTTGAACGACCAGTTTTTTGTAGGTGTGCCGCTCTATATTCAGGATTCTCTAAAGTGTTTTTATATTCAATGCTATCTTCAAGGTTCAGCTTGTTTATTGTCTGTAGAACCCTGTGGCAGAAAGGACATTGCTCATAGTAATATAGTTCTAACTTCATAAATTCTCCTTTTTTCTTCTAGTTAAAGAAAAAAGTGGCCTTTCGGCCACTTATTTAGTTAGAGATCGTCTTTACCGCTATCATCCAAGTCGTATCCGACTGGTTTGCCTTGAGCATATTCGGCGTCTTCGTCAAATAGCTCATCTTCTTTTTCGACTTCTTCTGGAGAGTCGAGTTTAGCGTCTAAGTTTTCTTCATAATTCCAGCCGTAACCAAAAGAACCTTCGGTCTCATCATCTGGATTGTATTCATCGGAAAGCTTTCCATTAAGTTCAACTGGATCAGTATTTTTACTTGTTGTTTCCTCAAGTGTTGCTTCAGCGTCTTTAACTGCTGGAACTTTACCTAGGGGAGCAATTGGAGTTGCAAGCTTTTCAGCTGTTTCTTCAACTGCTGGCTTTTCGGCCTTCTTTGCTTTCTTTGCAACTGTCTTCTTCTTTACTGCCGCTTTCTTTGCTACTTTTTTAGGAGCAGCTTTTTTCGGAGCAGCCTTTTTAGTTACTTTCTTTGTAGTTTTCTTAGCTACTTTTTTTGGAGCAGCTTTCTTCTTTGTTGCTTTCTTAGCTACTTTCTTTGCAGCTTTTTTCTTAGTAGCTTTCTTCGCAACTTTTTTAGTCGCTTTCTTAGCTACTTTTTTTGCTGCTTTTTTCTTAGTGGCCTTCTTAGCTACTTTTTTCTTTGTAGCTTTCTTTGCAACTTTCTTTGCAGCTTTTTTCTTAGTTGCTTTCTTAGCTACTTTTTTCTTTGTAGCTTTTTTTGCTACTTTCTTTGCAGCTTTTTTCTTAGTTGCTTTCTTAGCTACTTTTTTCTTTGTAGCTTTTTTTGCTACTTTC
>JAGSHJ010000193.1 GCA_023954595.1 Bacteriovoracaceae bacterium
ATACTGCTTCCCGTCGTATTCTTTTGTTTCTTTACCTTCAGCAACCTTTGTACCGGCGCCTGTGGCAGTATAAAATGCTGGGATTCCAGCCCCAGTAGCTCTTATTTTCTCTGCAAGCGTTCCCTGGGGTGTAAGAATTACTTCCATTTCTCCACTTAGAAATAGCTGCTCAAATAATTTATTTTCGCCAACATATGAGCCAATCATTGTCTTGATCTGTCTTTTTTCTAGTAGTTTTCCTAGTCCAAAGCCATCTACGCCTGCGTTATTAGAGATGCAAGTCAGGCCTTTAACACCTGAATCAGCAACCTTTTGAATAAGCCCTTCTGGGATACCGCATAGACCAAATCCACCGACCATTAATAGCATGTCGTCTTTTAGACCTTTTAATGCCTGGTCGTAGTCTTCTACAACTTTGTTCAATCCATTTGTCATTTTTACTCCTTGTAAATAGCCTCAATAGCGTAATGAAAAATGAGCTCTTTGGCCAATGATTGTGCTCATTGGGGCCCAATTGACAAACATCAAATAAAAATTAGATCCTTTTTGGTGAATAAAACATTAAGGAGATTAAATGAGAACCATTGCAAGGATGTTTACAAGCATCACTAAAAAGTACCTTCCAGACGCGTACATCTTTGCCTTGCTTTTAACACTGGTAGTCTTTGTTGCTGGTATTGTGTTTATGGGTCATGGGCCTGTGGCCATGGTGAAATTTTGGGGTGATGGGTTCTGGAACTTAATGAATTTTGCGATGCAAATGGCCCTAATTCTTGTCACTGGTTTCACACTTGCTAAAACTCCATTAATCAGTAAATGCCTAAAAAAAATTGCCTCTATTCCAAAAAACAATGTCCAGGCCGTATTAATGGTTACATTCATCGCCTGTAGTGCTTGTTATATCAATTGGGGATTTGGCCTTATTGTCTCTGGACTTCTGGCCCTTGAAGTTTCAAAGCAACTTAAAAAAGTAAATTACGGGCTACTCATTGCAAGTGCATACTCTGGCTTTTTAGTTTGGCATGGTGGGATTTCAGGTTCCATCCCTCTTAAGCTTACAGACCCTAGAGATTCCATTAAGGCCATCATTGGTAGTGACTTCATTGGAATTGAACATACTCTCTACTCAAACTTGAATATCATCCTTGTCGTGACTACGGTTGCGACCTTATTAGGTTTGAATGCTTGGATGGCAAAGGATGATGAAAATATAAGAGTGGTTGAGATTGAGAAGGAGGCCGTCGTCGATAAAGATGAAACTCCTAATACTTTTGCTGCAAAGGTGGAGAACTCAATCGTTTTAAACTTCATTATTGTTTTTCTATTTCTGGCCTATCTTGTCCAGCACTTTATAAACGGTGGCGGTATAGGTCTTAATATGGTCATTTTCATTTTTCTTGGGCTTTCAATCGCATTGCATGCTCGTCCGAAGAGACTTTTAAATGCTTTCAACCAATCCGTCGATGGAGCAAGCGGGATCTTTTTACAGTTTCCATTTTATGCAGGCATTATGGGGATGATGAGTGCATCGGGGCTGGCCACTGCCTTGAGTGAGCTATTTATATCATTTTCTAACCAAGACACATTTTTGTTTTTCTCATACATAAGTGCTGGAGTTGTTAACTTTTTCGTCCCCAGTGGTGGTGGTCAGTGGGCCTTGCAAGCTCCAATTATTCTACCTGCTGCAAAAGCACTGGGTGTTGACTTCGCTAACGCCTCTATGGCGATTGCCTGGGGAGATGCTGTAACAAACATGGTTCAACCTTTTTGGGCCTTGCCACTTTTGGCGGCAGGTAAGTGTAGCTTAAGAGAGATGATGGGCTATTGTGCAATAATCTTTATAGGAGTAGGACTTGTGCAGTCCATAATATTTCTATTCATTGCTTAGAAGGTGATGGGGCCAGATGGCCCCAAGTCTTTAAATATTGTCGTCTATAGTATCACCTGCTTCTTCAAAGCTTTCACCTATTTCTTCACTGGTGTCTTCGAAATCTCTGTCTGCATCACAAGCTGTAAAGCTTAGGCCGAACATTAATAGCATTAATGACATGAATAACTTTTTCATTAACTTCTCCTTGGTTTTTATTTTTTATGTCCTTCTGAACAAGTGCATTACTAATGAAATGATAAAGGCCACCACAAAAAAGAAAAATAGTATCTGTGCGATGGAGGCACTAGCAGTAGCAACACCACCAAAGCCAAATAATGCTGCGATTAATGCCACCACAAAAAACATAATGGCCAATTGTAACATTCATAACCTCCTTGATGATTATGCTGAATAAATTTGCAATTGAAATGCCAGAATCTAACGCTAGGGAAAAGCAAGTATCTTAAAAAATGAAATATATCTTTAATTTAAGTAATGCTTAAGTTCTAAGGTTTTAATTATGACTCTTAATAATTGTTGGCATGTCATCTGCATCTTTTATCTAAGAGATATTAGGTATTAATGAAAAACAAAGGAGTGTTTTATGAAAAAAATAGGAATTTTTATTGCAACAGCTTTTCTAATGACAACTAGTGCATATGCAATGGGCGAAGGCGAGATGCATGATAGTAAACACAAGGCACAACAGCAACAAGGTAGTACTCTTGTTCAAGAAGTTAATGTAGAAAAAATTAACGACAACTATAAAGACTTTATAGGTAAAAAAGTAAAGGTAGAGGGTGAGATTGAAGATGTTGTTATGGCCGATCAATCATTTATTCTAGAAGGGGATACGTGGTTTGGTAACGACATCCTTGTTGTATCTAAAGGCAAGATCATGAATCTTAAAGATCTGGCTGATAAAGAGTCAAGGGTAACGATCACTGGTACGGTTAAGCATGCTAACTTCTATGAAGTTGAGAATGACTTAAACAGTGCTTTGAATCCTGAGCTGGAACTAGATAAGAAAAAAGGTGTTACATATATCCTTTTAGATGATTTCCAATCAGGCAAAATGGCCGAATAATACTTAACATGAAGGGCAGGCAATAAGTCTGCCCTTTTTATTTTCCTACTAATAAAGGTAGAAAACGCTCGGAATGTTTAAACAGTAACTCTTTGGACTCATAGGGCTCTCCGTCAAGCTTTATTGAAATCTCCTCTTGCGATGAAATTCTAATCCACGGAACCCTTAGGAACTTACAAGAATCATTTTTCAATTTGGAATAGTCTTTTTGCATTTCTAAAAATGTTAAGAGCAACTCTTTAAGCCCATTTTTTTTGAAAAATGCGCATTCAAACAAGTAGGGATGAAGTCTTTTGCTTTCACTTATTTTTATGCCGCCACCTGCGAATGCACCTTGGGCTATGATAAAACCAAATGCCTGAATTGTTTTCTCTTTTTCTTGCTCCGTGATTACTTTATAAAGCTGTTCTTTCAGGTCCATACTAACCTTTAATCCATCAAGATAGTAACTCAACTTTCCTATGGTCTTTTTGGCCCCCTTATCTTTTTGTTCGGTGACCTTTGCTAATTCACCACCAGTAGCAACGTTTATAAAAAGTCTGTCATTACACTGGGCAATAGGAATCTCTTTTACTGTCCCGTTTAGTAAGAGTTCAAAGTTCTCAATATTCGGATCCCTAAATTCAAATAAGCGGGAAAAATCATTTCCTGTACCGTAGGCCAGGTAGAGTACAGTTGGAAATATATCTAATTCATGTTTTTTGCACAGATTTAAAAAGTAATTCAGACTACCATCACCACCTAGAACAACGACGGTTTGACGCTTTAATTTCCAAGTCTCTGGTTCAAAGTCTTCCAAGGTCGCCACCTTTTCTCTGATGGCATCTATTAAAGTTCTGAATTCATTTCTTACATTGGTAGGTGCAAACAGGTAGAGATGGTTCATCTATTGGAAATACCTTTAGCATTACAAAATGAAAAACTATGTTAGTTATACAAAGGTTGCAAACAGGGTTTAAACTAAAAGATTAAATAAAAATTTACATTATTTAACATGCTAAAACCTTATTGTTTCTTTATAAATATTAATATGAATCTTAAAGATCAAAAAACGTCTTCTCAGAAACTAAATGTTTATGTCCACGACATAAAGTCCTCCCTTCAATCCTTAGTAATGGCAAACGAACTTGTTCTGGAATCTCAAGGGGAGCTAAATTCTAGAAGTGAGATGCTTTTGAAAACTATGTTGAACGACATAAAGAAAATTGGAAATATTGTAAACAGAATTGAATCTGATTATATTACACGGAGGGAACAATGAACCTTAATATCCTTGTGGTTGATGATGACCCAAACATAAGAAATGTCCTCTCAATGCGTATAAAGGACTTGGAACATCAGTGTCGAGAGGTGGAGAGCGTTACCGCAGCACTTTCTTTATTAGAGTCCGAAAGATTTGATTTGATTTTAACAGATTATAAAATGGATGATTTTGACGGACTATACTTTCTACATGAATTGAAAAATAAAGAATATGACGCTCTTGTTGTTATGATGACGGCCTTTGCCTCAATCGACAAGGCCGTATCTGCGGTTAAGGAAGGAGCTTTCGACTTTATTCCTAAGCCTTTCAACTCTAACCAAATTCGACAACTTCTTCAAAAAATTGAAAAAGTCGTTGAGATGAAAACCAAGCATAAACCCTCAGGTCCAGTATCAAAAGTAGATTACTTCAAGGGGCTTGACTCTAAAGCAATGGCGAAGCTTCAAAGCTTTATAGATAAGGTCGCACCAACTGAGGCCACAATCTTGCTTACTGGTGAATCCGGGACGGGTAAGTCATTTCTAGCTAAGGAAATACACGACCGATCAAAGGTGTGTGATGGTCCATTTGTAGAAGTTCATTGTACGACATTGCCAAGTGAACTTATAGAGAGTGAGCTGTTTGGTCATGAAAAAGGCTCCTTTACCGGTGCGACAAAGTCTAAGAAAGGAAAAATTCAAGAGGCCGAAAAAGGAACTCTATTCTTGGATGAGATCGGTGAGCTTCCACCTAGTGGGCAGGCCAAATTACTTCGTTTTCTTCAAGAGAAATATATCGACCCTGTAGGAAGTAACAAAAGCTTGTTTGTAGACACGAGGATTATTGCAGCAACGAATAAGAATCTTTTGGAGATGGTAAAGAAAGGGCTTTTTAGAGAAGACTTGTACTACAGATTAAACATGTTTGAATGTTTAATTACTCCTTTGCGTGACAGAAGAGAGGATGTTCCGATTCTTATCAATAAATTCTTACGCCAGATGGAGCGTAATTATCCTACGGAGCATAACTATAGCCTAGAAGAATCATTGCAGAAAAAGTTTTATGCCTATGCTTGGCCTGGTAATATTAGAGAACTCAAAAATGCAATTGAAAGGCTTTGCTACCTTAGTGACGATGGAACTCTTAAAGAGAGTGATCTTCCAGAAAATTACTTTAGTGCTGATGAGCAAATGGATACATCTTCAATAGAGGATGAGGGAGCTCAAACAGAAAACTGGGAGACGCAGGTTCTGCAAGCGGCATCAAATAATCAATCTTTAAACGAAGAGGTCGTCAAAGAAGACCCTGTCGTTACACCGGAAGAAGCATTAATGTCCCTAGAACAAGTAGAAAGAAGACATATCAAGCAGGTACTTGAAAAGGTGAAAAATCTGGACAAGGCGAGTGAAATATTAGGAATAACTACAGTCACTCTCTGGAGAAAACGAAAACAATATGGGATAGCCTGAATCTCCTTTTAGAAGGCCATTGCGTTTTCAATTTGTGGAGCTGGGTTTAATTCGTTTAAAAAGTCATTTATCAATTCCCTTACATATGGTTTTTTCTGGGAATGTTGCGACATGATGGCCCATCTATTAAGGTTGATGCTACCTATATCACCAATCTTTATTAACTTTCCTTCCATTAACTCTGCCTCTACACTTTCCTTTGGCACAATACTCACTGTATCTCCCTCTTTTACCATTTGAATCAAAAGATTTATGTCGTCGATTTGTCCATGAACCTTTGGGTTG
>JAGSHJ010000077.1 GCA_023954595.1 Bacteriovoracaceae bacterium
ATGATGAGTGGACTGTTATTACAAAAGATGGAAAAGCCTCTGCACAGTTTGAACATACTATTTTAATCACTGACACTGGCTATGAAATTCTAACCCTGGATCCGGACGGACGTCAGGAACCTTTGTTGGATTAGTAGAATTTTATGGTAAACGAATCCTTTTTGGATACTGATAGCTTTTCGTTAGAAGTTTTTATAGATAGTTCTGATGTTCTCTATAGAGTTAGCTATGTTGCTAAGAGTGACTCTTATGAGGCAGCTACCGATGTCTTAGACTCCCTAATAAACAAAAAGATCACTTCTATCGCGGGCCTTGGCGCCCGTGATTTCTCTGCTGAGCCTTCATTGGCAATTGAGCATGTGCTTTACGCTCTTAAAGAGCTTATAAAGTATTATCAAGGAAGCGATGTCACTAAATCCGAGACTTCGCAGGTTGAGCTATCAGAGCTAATCTGTCGCTGTAAGTTTCTTGATAGAAAAACAATTGAGAAAGCGTTCTTAGATGCTAAGGGAGACTTCAAAAAGGCCGTCCTTGCTACGAATGCCTCAATGATCTGCTCATCTTGCTCGAGTGATGTTAAAAGAGTTTTTGATGAGATGGATTTTCCTGAAGAAAAGGAAAGAGTAGAGAAGATAAGGTCTGAAATTCAACAGGCATTGGATGAATTCTCTCTTTTCAGCCCACCAGAATACGCTCAAACAACTTTTGAAGTCGCTAGTGTGAAAGGATCTGTGGTTAAGGTCAAAATCATTAATAGGCCTGATGGGACAAAGCGTCCTCAGATTAAGCAGACCTTGGAAAACTACCTAGGGCCTAAAGCTTTAGAGGGACTGCAGCTATCGGTCTTTTTTTAGCATTTAACTTTTTGCACATTTAGCTTTTGTAGCTTTTTAAATATTTCTTCTGGGCTATCAAGAGTCTTCATTACTCTATCTAGTCCAACCTCTTGCAAAATAAACTGCATTTGTTCAAAGAAAGGTCTTAGGGCCGGAATCTTATTTTGAAGGCAATTGGCCTTAGGCAGGCTGGCCTGAATTTGGCTTATGAAGCGAATAAACAATGTTGCACTCTCATGTTTGAGTTCATCTAGATTAGATTGATCTATTGCAAACTTCTTTGGTGAGCGCGCTTCAGAATACTTGGAGTAGAAGACATCATCCTTAGTCATCAGGAGCTCTAGTAGCTTGATGGAAGAATAGTTTGCAGAGCAAACTTGTTCAGCATACGTTTTTTTCATTTGCACAGACTCCCTAAGCTGAACTAGGGCACCAATCATTTCTTGATTAAGTTTATAGGCAAAACCACCGATTTTATTCTTATGAATTCTAGCTTCCTCTTGCCCTAGGCAGAACATAAAGCGCTTTGGCTTTGAGAAGGCATTTGAAGTAATAAGTGGTACCAATAGTATAAGTAAGATTTTGTGCATAACTAATGCTAGCAAAGTGCTCTCTTTTTGACTATTGGGCAACGCTTCCTTCTTTTAAAAGTACAATTTAAAGGGTATATACCAAACATATGAAAGAGATGTCTTTAACCGATCATTTAACTGAGCTCAGATACCGTTTAATAAGAACCGCTGTGATTCTAATTGTTGCCTTTGGAGCATGTTATTCACAAGGTGAGCTGATTCAGACTCTATTACTAGAGCCACTAAGAGCGGCATTGGGAACTGAGGGCAAAGTTGTCTTTATAGGACTTTTGGACAAAGTTCTAACACAGTTTCAATTGGCCTTCTGGTCATCCATCATTTTTTCATCTCCACTATGGTTTAGAGAGTTCTGGCTATTTATTCGCCCAGGTCTTTATGACAAAGAAGTTAAAATCATTCTGCCATTTGTTTTCATTGGCTTTTTACTGTTTTGGGTAGGTATCTGCTTTGGTTACTTTATCGTTTTCCCATATACCTTTGATACTATTCTAGGCTTTGGTGTACAAAATATTGAGGCAACCCTTAACCTTAAAGATTACATTGTCTTGGCAAGCAAGGTCTTGGTGTTTCTTGGAGTCCTTTTCCAGCTGCCTAATGTCATGCTTATTCTTGGCTTCATGGGTTTGATTAATAAACATAACCTAGGGCCTGCACATAGATATGTGGTTGCGGGCTTCGCAGTCCTGAGTGCTATTTTAACTCCTCCAGATGTGATCACTATGATGGCACTGTGGGTACCTATGGTTGCTCTGTATGGTGTTGGAGTTCTAGGTATTTACGTCCTTGTGGAGCCATTTAGAAAGAAGAAGGAAGCCGCAGCTCAAAGTTGGAGCTAAGCCCATTTAAGTATTTAAGAAATGTTGACCAGATGCCGAAAAGTAGGTGAGGTTGACATGATCGTTGAAGCAAAAAATGTCATTTATAAAGTACCCAATGGTGAGACCGTATATGAAGGTCTAAATCTAGAAGTCTATCAGGGGGACTTCTATGGGGTTTTGGGTAAAAACGGCGCAGGCAAGACCACTTTGATGGATCTGCTAACAGGTTATAGGCCAATTTCTGAGGGAAGCTTGAAAGTACTGGGTGAAGATCCAATATCTTCTCACCGAAGAAAAAAGAATCAGATCTTTGTTTTATCCCATGATATTCAAATTCAACAAAGTCACAAGATAGCCAATTATCTTGAGTTTACATCTTTCTTTTATCCTCAATATGATAAAAATCTTGAAAAGCATTTACTGTCGTACTTTGACTTGGATACCAATTCTAAGTTTGGATCTTTATCAACAGGGCAGAAGGTAAAGGCACAAATTGTCGCGGCATTCTCGTGCAGGCCAAAGTTAATTTTTATGGATGAAGTCACTGCAGTTCTAGATCCAGAGTCTAGAAAGAGGTTCTTTGACCATTTGAAGCTTGTAAAAAAAGAAAAGACTTGTTCTGTAATTATGGCTACTAATATTGCTGAGGATCTAAATGGGGTCGTAGACAAGGTATTGTTTATTGATCAGAAAAAAGCGTCAGTACATGATGTTGCCGATATTAGGCACCTGTTTAACTTAGAAGATCTGGAGCAAGTTGCATGAGGCTCTATTGGCACTTTTTAAAATCTAATCTTTTATATAACAAGGTCGAATTATCCATCTCCTATGGGTTAACTTGTCTTGTCTTTATTGCATATTTTTATTTTCAGTATATTGGCAGCAAGCTCATGGCAGGGGAGACGTTTGTATCCATTGCATTTTACGCTCTTCTATACGCGTTCTTTTCAAATAAGAAGAAGTTCAATTTAAAATACCTTGTATCTCTACCAATGCCTAAAAGTCAGATGCTTCTTGTGAAGGCCTGTAGTGACATTGTTTTTTTTCTGCCATTTATGGCACTTGCATTTGCTGGTGCCAAACTCTCTAACCTTCCCGTAGGTTCGTTCACACTTGTGATTCTTTTGTTTCAGGCATCTGTAATGGTTTCCCTATATCTATTTGATAGTGACATTGAACAACCAAGACTAGAGAACACCAGGGCAAGCTTTGTGAACCGTCTAGTATATGTGAGAAAGGGCCTTGATTCATTTTTTGGCCTTGCAATGGCGGGAATCTTTGGATCAATAATATACGCTTCAGAGCTTCCACAGTCGACTAAGCAGCAGGCACTGGTTGTATGCGCTTTTCTAGTCATAGGCCTTAAATATTTTAAAAGTTTGAAGCTTTTAAAAAATGAGTCTTTGTCCTATTTTGTTTTTAAACGTGACCTGCTAGGAATGGGCTGGAAGAGTTCTTTGTTGGTGGCTCCGGTTCTTTTTGTGGTCGCAAATGGTGGATTGAAAAGTTTAACTCCTTCGCCATATGGCAATAATGAGCTTTATAAAGCTATTGTTTCTAATGACCTTGTGAAGCTTAAAAAGTTGTCTAGTAAGGGAGAAAAGTCGAATCTAGCCGGCTATACACCGTTACTTGTAGCTGCCCAAGAGGGAAACATCCAGGCCTTTGAAATGCTTCTGAATCAAAGTACAAACCTAAATGCTGTAGTCACTAACAAGAAGTTTTCTGGGTTGGGACTCTCACATGTTGCGGCCTTGTCAAATAATCCATCAATGATGGATAGAGTTTTAACTCTTCAAGAGGACGGGTTAGATCTTTTATCTCCGCAGAAGAAAACCCCTCTGATGGTGGCAGCACAGTACTGTCGCGCACAGATGGTAGATCATCTTCTGAGTAAAGGTGCAAATCCGAATCTTCAATCTGAAAAGGGTGATACCGCCCTAATACTAGCTGTGAAGAACGCTTGTGATTCAAGTGTCGCAGTTCTTCTTGAGAATAAAGCATTGGCAACAATTAAAGATCATGAAGGAAAAACTGCTTTCGATTACTTGAATGAGAAGAGTACTATTAAATATTTGTTGAAAAGAAAATTACCGAAAGAGTATATAGAGGCCAAAAGAGATTTGGCCTCCAAAGAAGAAGTTAAACTTAATTTGAGCCTTTAAGAATGTTGGCCAACACTTCAACGGCC
Organism: Bacteriovoracaceae bacterium; assembly: GCA_023954595.1. GTDB lineage: Bacteria > Bdellovibrionota > Bacteriovoracia > Bacteriovoracales > Bacteriovoracaceae > UBA845. The sequence continues at coordinate 4,439 of JAGSHJ010000077.1, forward strand.
AAGGCCGCACCACCGACTGTAATCGCTGTATTTGCTGTGGCATTATCAATAGTTTCTGTATAGCTTTCACTTACATATTTACCATTCATCGGAACGTAGCGAGTTGCTGACAAACGGTCTTCATAGAGTGAAATGTTTTCATTTAGGTCTTTAAGTGAAAGAGGGTCAATCCTTTTTACTTTGAAGGCCATGATGAATCTTGATTCACCAGCTTTTGCTTTTTCAAACTCAGCACTTCCATAAATTTTGGCGTATTTCCCAACCATTGATTCTAGACGTTTTTCACCAACACTTGAATCAGAGGAGAGTGGGTAAGCAAAGTCTTTCCCATCATCTTTGAAGTAGACGAAGTACTCATGTCCGTAAGTTTCTTTCTTAGTCTTTACGATCTGTCCCCATGTCGATGGGGTACTTTGAGCAAAGACACTTGCGCAAAACATAACTAAAAGTAAAATAGACTTCATCAGTTTCCTCCTTGCATTGCCAAAAGTGTCTCTCTTACAACCTTTGAAGCGAAAGCACTTGAGTTGCCAGTTGAATCTAGCATTGGCGCCAGTTCAACTATATCAGCTCCGACAAGGTTCTTTTGGTTGAGGATTTTCATGATTTTTACAAAGCTATGAAAGTTCTCACCGCCGGCCTCTGGTGTTCCAGTTCCTGGAAAAAATGCCGGGTCAAAGAAGTCCAAGTCCAGAGTCATATAGATCGGTCTGTTGGAGTCAATCTCTTCAAGTCTTTTGCAAAGGCTTTGCAGTGAAGTTTCCAAGGTCGACTTCTCTTTCATGAAATCAAACTCAACTTTTGTGCCCGATCTGATGCCGTATTGGATGAGCTCATTTTTCTCATCCATATGGTCGTACATTCTTCTTATGATTGAAGCATGGGAAAACTTCTCTTCCAAGTAGCCATCTCTTAGATCCGCATGAGCATCAAGGTGAAGAAGTACAAGGTCATCATAGTTGTCTAGGCATAATCTAATCGGTCCATAAGAGATGGAATGTTCTCCACCTAAAACCAGTAGTTTTATGTTGTCTTCTTTAAGCTTTAAATCTTTTGTAACGCCATGGAAGTAGTCATTGGTCAGTCTCCACTTGCTTGGATATATTGGCAAGTTTCCGCAATCCACCACTGTAGAGTCTTCCAAATCTTTATCTAGATAAGGAGAGTAGGTCTCCAGTCCAAATGAAGCGTCCCTAATAGCATCAGGTCCAAACCTAGCACCGGGTCGGTAAGAGGTCGTACCGTCAAAGCAAAAGCCTATCAGGTGGGTTGTATTTTTATTGATGGTCTCGCTATAAATCGTACCTATAAAAGGTTTCGATTGCTCCATCTCTGAGAGTTCTACAACTGTTTTCATAACTCGCCGATCATCCTCTTGTGAAAATTGCCATTTGCAAACGCGCATCTATGCCAATCCATGTTGTACCACTGAAGTGATCTTTGAAGACCGGCCATCTTTTGAATCTTGGAAGAATCTAGGTCTGTTGCTTTACGGCTTTTTGAGCTGAAACCAAATGTCCAGTATACTCCAGGATAGATAAGCATTGGTGCTGTAAAAGATTGAACGAAAGGGAATGCCTTTCTCATATTTTGATAAATCTTTTTAATCCCATATTCGTCCAAAAATGGATTCTCTGTCTGATTCATCATGATGCCATTTTCTGTTAGGGCCTCATGAACATCATTATAGAAGTCAGTTGTGAATAGACCGGAAGCGAAATCTTCAGGATCTGTTGAGTCTACAACAATAACGTCGTATTCATTTTTCTTGGACTTTATAAAAGCGAATCCGTCTTGAGCAAGAACATTAACTCTTGGATCATCTAGTGCACTTGTACATTGAGGAAAGTACTTTTTAGATACTTCAACGACACGCTCATCGATTTCAACAAGGTCAATTTGTTTGATGTCTGCATGCTTTGCAAATTCTCTTACTACGCCGCCGTCACCGCCACCGATAATAAGAACCTTCTCACATTTTCTACTAACCATATACGGTAGGTGGGCCATAACTTCGTGATAAACGAACTCATCTTTTTCACTAACCATAGTCTTTCCGTCTAGTAGCAACATTCTGCCAACAGATTCGGTTTCAACAACATCGATTTTTTGGTACTTGCTCTGTTCGCTGTGCAGCACCTTTTTTACCTTCCATGCCATTGAGAAAGAGTTAAAATAAGAATCCTCGTATAACCAGCCATTTTCTATCATTCTTGACTCCAAGCGTAGCGTTTTTAATAGTTTGCATCATATCAGAACTTAAACCCTTTTTTAAAGGCTATTCTGCGTGTTATGATGCTTGGGTATAACTATTATTTAGGGAGCTAATATGATCGTGGTAACTGGTGCTGCCGGCTTTATAGGCAGCTGTATAGTAAAGAAGTTAAATGATGAAGGTCACACAGATATTATCTGTGTTGATAGGTTTAGAGATGGCGAAAAATGGCTAAATCTTAGAGGATTAAAGTTCTATGAATTTGCTCATGCAGATGAGTTTGTAGAGCCTGAAATTTTAAACTCTATCTTTGATGAGGGTGTCACTGCCATTTATCATATGGGCGCTTGTTCTGCCACAACTGAGAAAAATGTTGATTTCCTTTGGAAAAATAACGTTGAGTTCTCTCAAATTCTATTCCGTTACGCTTCTGAATATGACACTCCTATTTGTTACGCTTCAAGTGCTGCCACATATGGTGCTGGTGAGCATGGTTATGATGATGACGAGAAGGGGATTGCAAAGCTTATGCCTCTGAATCCATATGGCTATTCCAAGCAAGTATTTGACGAGTGGGTTCTTAAACAAATGAGAAAGCCGAACAAATGGTTTGGAGTGAAGTTCTTTAATGTTTATGGACCAAATGAATACCATAAAGGAAAGATGCGCTCTGTAGTGCACCAGGCATATGGCCAAATTAATGAAACGGGTAAAATGAAGCTCTTCAAGTCATACAACCCAGATTTCAAGCACGGTGAACAACTTCGTGACTTTGTATATGTAAAAGATGTTGTGGAGGCAATGTACCAACTTATGAATGACAAGCACACTGGAGCTAATGGAATCTATAACCTAGGTACAGGCAAGGCCAGAAGCTTTGTTGATCTTGTGAAAGCAACTTTTAAATCAATGGGTAAAAAAGAAGATATTGAATTTGTTGAAATGCCAGATAATCTTCGTGGGCAATATCAATACTTCACTGAAGCTAAAATGGACAAGCTCTACCAAGCACTTCCTAACTTTAAGTTCCATACTCTAGAAGAGGGTGTGGAAGACTATGTTAAGTCTCACCTTGAAAAGGATAATCCTCGTCTTGTATTTAACCAGGAAGAGCGATGAAACCTAAAGGGGGAGTTAAAGAAGCTGCAAAAATGCTCCAAGGCCTTGGGGTCGAAGGAGCACGTAGACTCTTAGATGATATTAGAAAAAGAGATCCAGCAATGGCCCAGGAGCTTGAAGCAAATCTTATTTCTATGGAAGATCTCCAGTACCTTACTTCCTCTATGCTTGTTGGATTACTAAGAGATGTGAATCTTGAAACCTTTGGGCTAGCTCTGAGGACTGTGGATAAAGATATCGTAGATAAGCTTATGAACATGGTTTCCACAGGGATTCGCCTAGACATAGAAGATGGCCTCAAGGGGCCACCTAGAAAGGTGAGTGAAGTAACTGAGGCACAGTCCAAAATTCTAGAAATTCTCAAAGAAAAGATCGATAAAGGCCATATTGTCATCAATCCTGATGGCGACCAGATGGTTTAGTTCAAATTGACCCCAAATTACTGAATGGGCCGGTGCAAAAAAGTCACTTATGACAATAATGCACCAGCACCCTTCAGTGACCTATCTTGTAAAGTATTGAAATAACGAACATTGTCAGTTGGCGCGAAGGTTGCTCTATAGATCGGCAACCAAGGCGAAGGAGTCGCCAAGGCCGGACTTAGGATTAGTCCAAACACACACGGAAGTCGCGCCAAGAAGGATTCAGGCGCTCGAATTAGGAAGATTCACAAAGCGAACAAACCGATACAAGGAGTTTCTATGAACAAGACAAATGCTCAAAAGTTTATGAACCTTTTCGATGAGATGCTCATGAACAGAAACGCAACGAAAGCTCAAACCTTCGACAAGACAGAGTGTAGAGATGAAATAGATCTTCTAAACGCTCATCAGGAAGAGAAACTATCCACTAGACTGGATCAAAGAAACGTTCTCTTTCTGAAGAAAGTCGAAGCTGCAAAAGCTAAAATCTTGGATGGAACTTATGGTTGTTGTGAAGATTGCGGTGATGACATCTCTCAAAAGAGACTAATGGCAAGACCAACAGCAAGCCTATGCATCGGTTGCCAAGAAGCAAAAGAAAATGTTGAAAAACACAATATAAAGCACAGAAGAGACCTAGCAACTGGGAAGGGGAAAGAGAATGAGCAGATGAGTGAGGAGTTGGTAACAAAACAGAGTTTCAGCAACATGAAGGATATCAAATTCGAAAGTGTTGTTGATCTTTAACCCAAAAACTTTAAAAAGGTGTGTAAAATCAAAAGCCCTCGCATGAGGGCTTTTTTTTATTCAGCAGTATTTTGTAAAATAGCACAGCCGATTCTTGAACCAGCACCACCTGTTGGTTGTGTTGAATAATCATCTGCCTTGCTATGAATAATTAAGGCCCTATTTCCAACATAGTTTTGTGAATTCGGATTCATGGACAAGTGTTTATATACTCTTGATTCGACTATGCTTCCGGTGGCGCTTGAGCGGAAGTTTCCTAAGTCTCCGATGTGATGTTTACTCTCTTCTGGATGGCCATGAGGCTTATCATCCGGGTTGTAGTGTCCGCCGGCACTAGTGAAGTTTCCATCACAGATTGGTTTTTCATGAATGTGTATTGCATGAAAGCCAGGTTTTTTTATACCAGAGACATTCACGATCATCTGAACCCCAGATCCTTTTGGTGCTTGAGTGAAAATAACCTCTCCATCAGGAACTCCTCTTATTTGCCCTCGTACGGCACTCTCTTCGATCTTAATTTTTGCTTGCTCATTTTGTTGTTGAGCTGCACAGCTTACAGATAAAATCAGTGAACAAGTTAAAGTAAGAAACATTTTTTTCATAACAACTCCCTTTTTCCTATTAAGAGGCAAGGCATGTGCCACTTAGCATTGAGTGAAACAATGGATTCCTATCGACTATGCCTATTTGAAGGGCACGGGCCAGGGCCTGTAAAATAGGTAGAAACGAAAGGAGAAAACACATGAGAAAAAGAATAGCATTTTTGGCCACCAACGGTTTTGAGAGGAGTGAGCTTGAACGGCCATATAATGAGTTGTCCAACGCAGGCTACGAAGTGTTTATTGTTTCTCCTGAGAGAGATAAAATTAGATCTTGGGAAGAAACAGATTGGGGAAAGGACTTTAAAGTTGATATTGAATTAAAGGATGCCAACCCTGATGCGTTTGATGCATTAGTCATTCCAGGGGGAGTTATTAATCCCGATAAGCTTAGAACTAATCCAAGTGCAGTGAAGTTTGTTAAAGCTTTTTTTGAAGGGGAAACCCAGAAGCCTGTGGGCGCCATCTGCCATGGCCCTTGGATGTTGGCCGAGGCTGACGTTGTAAAAAATAGAAAAATGACATCTTACAAATCTATCCACACCGATTTATCTAACGCAGGAGCATTGTGGGAAGATGTTGAGGTCGTCGAAGATAATGGGTTAGTAACTTCTAGAAGTCCTGATGATCTAACAGCTTTTATTGCCAAAATGAAGGAAGTTATTGAACATGGAGA
>JAGSHJ010000021.1 GCA_023954595.1 Bacteriovoracaceae bacterium
AAGACCTTGAAAAACATAGTACTTCATAAATTCGTATTTTTTAGGGGCAACTTCTTTTAATGTTTCAGGATTATATCGATAGGCCACAAATGTTTCAGCAAAGTCTTCAAATGGATTTGTTTTAGCATACATACCTACAAAGCTATCTTTCATAGGTGTCCACTGTTCATTACTTTCTTCCCACTTGGACAATTCCCTCCACTCAGGAGTCTCTTCAACTTTGCCAATTTCACCAACTCGATGACCTAACTCATGAATGATGGTTCCCATTTTTTCATATTTTGATTTCTCTTCAAAACTATCAAAGACCATAATCTGTGCATTTGCATAGTTGCCACCAGGAGTCGCACCTCTGGTGTTTCTTACTAATCTTAAATTATCTTTGAATGGAACTAAACTCTGGGGTAAATCATCCAGTGCCTCTAGAATGAGATCAACTTCTTGTCCATTCCAAGCATCAGTGTCTTTTCTTCGTAAGTGAGAGAGATTTACACCATACTTTTTCAAAGCGTAGAGAAGCTTTGGGCCTTTATCTTTACCAAAAATTTCTTCGGCAGCACAAACTGCACTCTCACAGCTTTTAGGTAAATTGAATTGTTTCTGCTTTAATGCCTTCCATGGGACGACATTTTTTTCGACCTCAACCAGATTTTTGAGAAGTTCAATGAGTTCAGGATCATCTGATAGATCCATTCCAAATAGTTGAGTATTAATTTTCGTATTATGAGAATTTTGGATTAGGTAGTTCTTGGCCTGTGCACTACTAAGAGTTGTAGGATTTGAACAAAGGGCGTTTTTAATTTGTTTACTGTTGTATGAGTAATGGTTTTTTCTGAGCATGTAGTCAGCAAAAGAGCTTACATCATTTTTAAACTCTGGAAGAGCAATTTGAGACCCACAAGTTATGGAGTTTGATTCAGTCTCAGCTGCGGGGTAATCCACAAGCTTACCTTGGGCAGCAGTGCCTAACCCCAAGAATATTATGAAAAAAAGACCTCTCATACCTACTTATCGGCATGTGGTAGAAATACTTTAGTGAATTAATCAGTAATCAAAAAAAATGGGTTTATCGAGCTGGCTAGCTATTTTAAAGGCCGTATTAATAAGACCTACGTGACTGTAGGTTTGGGCCACATTCCCCCATTGAGATCCATCTTGAGGGCAAATGTCCTCTGAAAAGATACCTAATTTATTAGCTCTAGTCAGAAGAGACTCAAACACTTCTTGTGCCTTTTCTACTTCACCAATATTGGCCAAAGCCTCAGCGTACCAAAAGCCGCATATCAGAAATGTGGAATGAGTCTCTCCAAAGTCATCCAAGTCTCGGTATCTAAAGATGAGATTACCTTCTGTTTTCAGATACTTCTCTAGTCCACGAACATGATCTTTTGCACGTTGACCATGTCCTAAGTAGTTCATGGTAACCAGGAGAAACTCAGAAGCATTGGCGCTTCTGTTTTCATGACTTTGCCCGTAGAACTTATGTTTTGGCTCGTAGCACTTTTCTATATTTTTAGCTGATATTTCTTGGATTCTTTTGGCCTTCTTAATAAGCTCTTTATCGCCATAGTTCTTTGCTATTTTTTCGGCCCCCATGGCACCGGCCCAATGGAAAAGATATGATTCTGCATGATGCTGCATCTTACCTCTGAACTCCCAAATTCCCGCGCATGGAGAATCCATGACATCCATGATTTTATCAAGGCACTTATGAACCAGGCCTAGGCTTGGAGGATTTGAATGATCGAAAACTCTTAGGTCTGTAAAGAGTGGAACAAGAGATAAAAGCATCTGCCCATACACGTCATGTTGGATTTGGGTGTAAGCATCATTACCGATACGAACTGGTTGATTTCCTTGAAAGCCTTCAAGGTCCAACTCTTTTTCAATAATTTTTTTACTACCATTGATTTTATAGACTGGTTGAAAGTGACCTTGTTCGTTTTGAACAATATTTTGTATCCAGTGAGCGTAACGTTCGGCCTCTGTGAAATGACCTAGGTCTGTAAGTGCTGCCAGAGTAAAATAACTATCTCTGATCCAACAATATCTGTAATCCCAATTTCTGCCGTGATTTGGGTATTCAGGTAAACTTGTTGTTCCCGAAGCAATGATCGCCCCAGTATCTTCATATTGATGAAGTTTTAATAACAGGGCACTTCTAATCACTTCTTTCTGGTATATTGCAGGGATGGATGATCTTCTAATCCAGTTTCTCCAATATTCTTTTGTACGATCTAGAAATTCATCAAAAGTTCTTTTAAGTGGCGCCTCAAGAGGAGCTCCCCAAGATAGAACTAGATGCTTATTTTCTGTAAGAATAAAGTCCATCTCATTGAGAATATGTGTTTTAGCTATATCGGTAGTTAGTCTAACTTTGGTTTCTAGTCCTTCAAAGTTAATTGAATTACTACCAACTACCGCTTCGGCCTTCTTCTCACCATAATCTCCCATCGGCCTACAAACGACCTTTACGGAAGGAGCACCTGAGAGTAGCTCGATCTTTCTAAATAATTGAATTGGTTTATGATAGCGATCGTATAGTTCGAATCTCGGCGCAAAATCAACAACTCTGAATGAACCATCAACAGCATCAAATTCTGTAATTAAAATATTTGTGTTAGCGAGATAATACTGCTTAGAAGAGTATTCGCCAGAGGGCGTAATTGAAAACTGACCACCCTTTTTTTCAGATATCAGTTTTCCAAAGATAAAACTTGAATCAAAGTACGGCCAACACTGCCAAACAACATTTGCAGATTCGTCGATATAACTCATGTAAGAACAGTTGCCGATAATCCCAAAGGGATATACATGTTTCTTAGACATGTTTGAATGTTAATCCCTCGCCTGTTAAACTTCAAGCGAAGAGTTTTTTAATCAGTTGTTTTTAGTTGGACAAAGGTTAGGTAATTAAAAAATGAGTCGATGGATTATTGTAAGCAACAGATTACCCTTCTCGTATGACGAGGAGAACAAAAAGTTAAAACCCAGCTCAGGTGGTTTAGTCACTGCTATACGCGGAATTAAAACTAAAGAAGAAGTTCTTTGGGTAGGTTCTATCCCAAACAATGTTCCTAAAAAATTAGTAAGACAATATAAGGATCAAGATAACATTAGTTTTTCTTTTCCAGATCTAGATAAAGAACTTTATGACAATTATTACAATGGTTTCTGCAATGATGTACTATGGCCAATTCTTCACTATGAAAGTGAGAGTGTAAAATTCTCAAATGAAAGATGGGAAGACTACATTAGAGTAAACCAAATCTTTGCCAACCACGTTGCTAAGGTTGCCAAAAAAGATGACATAATTTGGTTGCATGATTATCAACTTTTCTTGGCCCCCAAGATGATCAAAGAGATAAACCCTAATCTAAAAGTTGGTTTTTTCCTTCATGTACCTTTTCCAAGTAGTGAAATTTGGCGACACCTTCCTGTAAGAGAAGAAATATTGGAAGCAATGATCCATGCAGATTTAATAGGCTTTCATGACTTTGCCTACCTTAGGCACTTTGTTAGCTCGGTCTACAACCTCCTAGGGATTCACTCTTCCCTATTAGAGATAAGATCCCCACATAATAATACAAAGCTTGGCGTGTACCCTGTATCAATAAACACACAGGACTTCATCAGTAAGGCCTCTAGTAAAAAAACTGCAAAGGCCATACATAGGTATGGACTAGATATCGGAGATAGAAAGTATATTCTTGGTGTGGATCGACTTGATTACAGTAAAGGTATTCTTTATAAGCTTGAGGCCTATCAAAGCTTTTTGAGAGAGAACCCCAAATATGTTGGACGAGTACAGTTGATTCAAATCGCCGTTCCATCAAGAACGGATGTGCCGGAGTACATTAAACTTCGCCACGACGTTGAAAGACTTGTTTCAGAAATCAATGGTGAGTTTTCTGAGATTGACTATATCCCTGTAAAATACATTTTTAATTCCGTGAGTGTCCATGACCTAATGGCACTTTACAGGGCCTCTGACATACTACTTGTTACCAGCAAACGCGATGGGATGAACCTAGTCTGTCTTGAATATATCGCGACCCAAGACCCAAAAGACCCTGGAGTCGTGATGCTATCAGAGTTTGCAGGTGCGGCATCAACTTTGAGTCACGCTACAATAATCAATCCAATGAACATTGCGGATACAGCTCAAAAAATAAAAGAGTCTCTAGAAGTAAAACTAGAAGAGAGAAAAAAACGTCACAACATCATGTTTGACTACCTAAAAGAATATACGGCCACAACCTGGGCCGGAGCATTTATAAATCATTTAAAAAAGAAAACTCTAGAGAGCAATCCAAAGCTTCAAGATCTTTCTCAGCAAGCAAAGTTTGAAAAGCTAAAGAAAGGATTTGATAAAAAGAGACGAGTCCTGCTTCTCGATTATGATGGAACCCTAACCCCTATTGTAAACGATCCTTCGGCCGCAGTCTTAAAGCCTAGGATGAAGAGTTTAATTAAAAAGCTTCAAAAAAGAGATGATACGGATGTCGTGATTATTACTGGTAGGGACTCAAACTTTATAAGCAAACAATTTGAAGGCATAGAATGTTATCTTGCGTGTGAGCATGGCGCAAAGTTCTATGACTACAAAAATAAGAAGTGGCGCAACCTTGTTGCTTCCAGCAAAAAAGAATGGTTTTCCCAGGCAACTCAAATAATAAAAGAATACACAAGAAGGACACCAAGTAGCTTTTTTGAAAAAAAGAATTATGCAATTGCATGGCACTATCGAAACTCCCCTCAAGACTTTGGTGAGTTTCAGGCAAGAAAGCTTGTAATAGACCTAGAGTCAGGTTTAAGTCATCTACCTGTAAGTGTCATCATGGGCAAGAAGGTTGTGGAGGTAAAATCCATAGAGGCCAATAAAGGCTATTTCACCCAGTGGTTTGCTTCAAGGTATGTCGAAAAAGATCAAAAGCTCTTCTCAATTGGCGATGACAGAACAGATGAAGATATGTTCAGGGCCTTAGAAGCAAATGGAGAAACGGTTAAGGTTGGCACTCCAGAGAAAACGAGTGCGAAGAATTATATTGAAGACCAGGGAGATGTTTATAAACTCTTAAAAGAGTTATTTTTAGACTAAAAAAAAGGAGCTCAAAAGAGCTCCCAGTTTTAGCTTATCTAGATCTTACTCTTCAGTAGACTCTTCAGCTGCTTCTTCAGCTGGCTTTTCAGCAGCTTTAGACAACTTGATTAGGCCTTCAGTAGAAAGGATTTGTGCTTTTTCGTCACCATTGATCCATTTCTTGTTTGAACCTTTAACACCATAACGTCCACTTTTTTTCTTAAAAATAGTGTAATTTTCAGTAGCTTTAACTTTTTCCATTTTTTCCTCCATCCTTGATTTCTCAAGGGTTAATAGACTTACTCATTAACAATGAGCAAAGAATATAGCCCTAAATTAAATGAAAATCAAACAACAACCTATAGCAAAGACACGTCGCACCAACTATAATACCCCTATGGCAAAATCAATCGCTTACAGCTTCATTCTGTTCACTATGTCTAGTTGTTGGCTAGGTAACTTAATGGTTAAGAACCTCGACACCATAATTAGTGTAAAGGTCTCCAATTCCTTAGAGCTTTTCTACAAACAGAAAATGAAGCTTGATCAAGATATTGATAAGTTTCTTAAACAAAAGAAACATTTGGCACCAATGGTCAAAAAGAGGATTGAGCAGTACAACAAACAGCTATCCAATAACACAATCACTTTGCCAAAGATTGAAGCAGAAATTGTCTTCTGGCAAAACCTCTACACAGAGATTGCCCTCGAAGTCATTAATAAACACATTGATTACCTCGCAAACTTAAAACCAGGCCAACAAAAAGGCTACTTTAAAAGTTACAAGGAAAGAAACGAAGAAATCAAAGAAGAATTGGAAGAGGATATTTTAGAGAAGCAGACCGAGAAATTTGAACGATTCTTCGGTGAGCTTAACCCAGGTATGGTTAAGGTGCTTAAAAAGAACAAGGCGTTTTTTGAGGCCCGACTTCAGGCCTATTTGGCCAGAAGAAAAGATTTTAAAACTAAGCTAGAAAACCTATATAAAAATGAAGCACAGGTTGACCAATTCAAAGAGCTATCCATCAAATACATAAAAGAACGTTTTGATCCCGAAGCAACCAAGGTTTATTCAAAGTTAATATTTGATTTGGTTAAAAACCTTAAACAGGAGCAGATCAATGAACTCGAGAAAAACTTTAGTAAATATGAGAGTTGGTTAAATGTATTTGAATCGACGCAGTATTGAATGGCCTTGGCGTTGGGAGCGCCAAGGCATATGAAATTATTTAAGAACTAGATTAAAGTTTAGAACTCTTACAGTTTTAAGTTCAAAACCATCATCATAAGTTTCAGTTGTAACTTCTTGCTCTAGAGCACAGTTCCCAGTAGGAGTAATTACAAGAGTATTTCCTCTCCATCCACCATTTGGATTTACTTCAGCACAAACTGTAGTTCCGCTTTCATTTTCGAAAATGATTTGCTCATTAGAGTAGCTCAGTCCTTCAACCTTAACATTTTTGATATCGTAAAAGTTTTCTCTTTGATATCTATCTTTGCTTTTTACAACAACCCAAGCTCTTCCCAACTCAGTATTAATCTTGAAATACTGGCTGATTTCTTTCATATGATCGTATCTTTGTTTTTTAAATGTAACGACTTCTGATGCAAAAGATGCACTCATAAAAAATGCTAGTAACATAAGTAATTTCATAACGTTCTCCTAGTTAGTGGTAAGAGGGCGAACCTAACGCACACGCTATGGATACTCAATGAGGCCTGTTAAATTTTACATGGATAATATGGTTTCTTAGCTTTTACTCTTGGCGCTATTGATCATTTTCATGACTTCATCATCAGCAATGGCATTAGACATTCTTTCCTTGTCTTCCATAAGCCGCTCCGTCACCTTGGCGATGATCTTCTCAACAAATGGTTCGGCCTTTTTTGTGATCTCTAAAGCCTGAACGGCCTTCATAAGTACCTGTTTTGCCGTAAAAGGCTTCACCACGATATGGCGTACACCTTTTCGCATGCAGGCCATGGTCATCTCTGCGGTTAAACAACCTGAAACCACTATAATTTTCTGATTGAAATATTTAGGCTGCTTTCTTAGGCCCTCAATAAATTTTAGTCCGTCACGTTTATCCATCACAATATCAGTCAGAATCAAGTCAAAGTCCTGATTAGTGATTTTTTGCATTGCCTCAACCCCGTTACCAGCGATAACAATATTTTTGAATTCCTTGTATATCGACAGATACGTTTTAAGGATTTTGGCAATTTGTGGTTCGTCCTCAACAATGAGGATATTGTAATCAGATTTCATGACTAAAATCTCTTCTCTATTTGATCCACAACTTGTTGTGAATCCATATTAACTAAATCAACGACATCGGCCTCTAAAAAGGAGAGATCACACTCTTTGAGTTTTATCGCCTTCTCAATAGCAAAAAAATCACTCAATTCTTGAACCTTATGAGCTTTTCTAGATAAAACGCAGACCTTATGTTTTTTCTGAAGGATCTTATAAACACTATTTAGAAGTTCAACATCGTCACCAATGACCAAAACTTTCTCGTCTTCGATGTCTGCCTCACCTCTTAGATATCTATTGGATTTGGTGTAGCTCCCAACTTCAATGATAGGCAACTGAATCAAAAACGTTGCCCCTTGATCCGAAGGCAATAATGAAATGCTTCCATTGCAGCCTTCAATAATTTTTTGAGAGATACTCAAACCAAGTCCAGTCCCTTCACCTATCTCTTTTGAGGTATAGAACATATCAAAGACTTTATCCTGATTTTCCTCACTTACTCCAGGCCCATTATCACAAACCTTCACACTGTGAACTTGCTCATCGTCGCTTTCATCGATGCTGATTGTAATTTTCTTACTATCAATAGAGCTTGCCCTTAGAGCATCAACACTGTTTTTAATAAGATTGATAAATACCTGTTGCAACTTCAGTGGGTTTGCAAGTGTTAAGTGTTCGCCTTGAACATCAACTTCTAGCTCTATTTCATGAAGAACATTAAGCTCTTTTATGAATCTAACACTCTCTTGCACAACCTCATTTAAGCTACATATTTGAAGCTCCTCTTCTTGGTTGCGGGCATAAGACTGCATTCCTGAAATAATCTGTGTGATACGTGCGAACTCTTCTTTAACCTCTCTCAAGGCCTCTTTTTGTGTCTGTTGATCATTAGTGCTCAATGCCATTTGCATTGTATCCAATCTGTCGGAGACAATTGTAAGTGGAGTTGCGATCTCATGACTTATGCCAGAGATCATCTCACCTAAGGCCGTTAATTTATCGCTTTTTACAATTTGCTCATGGGTGTCTCGAAGTTCCATGATTTGTGCTTTATACTTTTCATGCAACTGCTTCTCTATGGAGAAATCCATTATGTGAACGGCCGCATTTTCTGAGTCCAATGGGATAAATTTTAAAATAACAGTAGAGCTAAGTTCGGATGCACCAATCAGGGTGCTAAACTCTTGTGTGAATTTGGCCTGCTCTTCATCAATACACTCTTTAATAAGCTTGCCTAGGTCAACATCGTCAGTTTTAACCAACTCAAGAATGGATTCAACTTTACTGAGCTTTCTAGGTGATAGCTTAAAGAACGTAGTACTTACGAAATTGAAGTATTTAATTCTCATATCCTTGCCTACAACTAGGACAGGATTTTGAAGTTGATCGTAAAGAGTAAGATCCATGTTTTATCCGTTTTTTAAGAAACTAAAGTACTGGGCCTCAATTTCATCAAATTCTAATTCATTACCGTCTGCATCTTTTAATAAGGGTGCCATTCCATCTTTAATCTGCGATGGAGTAAGTAGGACTTTAATTTCTTCATCCCTGGCCTCGTTAAAATAGGGAGCATAAAAAGATTCGACTTCACTATTTTGACGAATAAATCCTTTAACGATATTTAGCTGCTCAACAATAACTTGTGGGCATTTTCTATAAATGAGTTTCATATTCGGTGAAAGGGCCTTTTGAAACTCGATCCAATCACGAATACCGCACGAGTTGATTAAGTTCACTTTTTCTAAGTCAAATACCATCACATCTGCCGTGATCCCCTCTAGTGAAGAAAAGTTACTATCCTCATCTATTTGTCCTTCAAATACAGCTTCAACAATTCCATCTTTTTTAACAACGTCAATTTTAAGACCGGCGCTCACAATCTACTCCTTAGAAATATATAATGCAGGGGATTTATTTTTATAGTGCTTAAGTCGTTTGTATTTGTTTATTATACAGCAAACCTGGGTTCTCTCAGTGTTTTTTAATCTAAAAATCATGCTATCACTGGCCATCATGGTCATAAAAAGGCCTAAACCAGCTCCAGATTCTTTTAATTCGTAGGTTTTATCTCTCCAAGCGCGTACGAGCTTTTCTAGAATTTTATCTTGGCTTAAAGCGCCAAAAGAATCTGTCACTTGTACATTGTAAAACTTTGGAGTTTCATAAACCTCTAATGAGATCTTGCCTTCACTAGCGCTTTGTCTTTTATAGATGAGAGCGTTTTGTACCAATTCAACTGCGTTGGCCTTCATAAAACGAGATATATCGCTGAAGTGCTCACTTGATTGGAATTGCTCCATCAGCTCACCAATCATTAATGCAACTGAGCCAACACTCTCGTCAGCAAATTCAATCGCCCCTAAAAGGCTTTGCGATTTTATCTCAGGGCCATCAATCCCACCGTTACTTATAAACTTATGAACAGGTATAATTGCACATGCACGAAGAGTGCCGTGACATTTCTCTAGAAGCGGTTCTATATCTTCGTCGTAAATCAAAATGTCTGCTGATTCTGGAGCATCTACTAATGTAAATTTTTTCTTCTCAAATATTGATTCAAGTTCTGGTGAAAGATCGACTTGGTTTAAAAAGACCTTCATTACAGAACCTCCACACATAATAGCGTGATGTCGTCTTTTGGCTCAATACTTCCAGCAAACTCAAAAGCTTCTCTTACACATTCATGAACTAGTATGGCGGGATCATTTGGAAATTGTTCTATGAGTTTTTTAATAAACCTTCTATTTCCATAGCTTCGACCTTTGTCGTCTTCAAGCTCTAAAAGTCCATCTGTATATAAGACTATTCTATCCCCTGAACTTACTTCGACGCTTACATCTTCATATTTCGAATGCAAGTCCTCGCCTAGTCTAGAACCCAGGCCTTCCATAAGTGGTATGAAGTCTTTTTTATTTAAGTCATCTTTTTTAGGAACTAGATAAGGTGGATTATGAGAAGCATTACAGTAGTGATACTGTCCATTGACTTTATTTCGCGTCAGCACAAATGCCGTGGCAAAAAAGCTACTTTCCACACTACACAAAGACTCATTTAAATACTGCATAACATTTGATGGTGATTGTAAAAATGTTGCATCTTTCTGCACAAGGTACTTCATGGCCGTCAGGGAGTTATGAGCTACGGCCGTCACAAGTGCTGCAGCTGTCCCGTGACCAGTAACATCAATCATAACTAATAATTCATCAGAGTCCGTTTCAAGGTATCCCCACCAGTCGCCACCACATTCACTTGCCGGTCGATAAAACGTAGATAAAGACAAGTTAGAGCTTGAAAGTGAGTCTTTTGGGAAGAAGGAGTTTTGTACTAACTGAGCGGTATGTAGTTCATTTTCCAGGCGTGCTTTTTCCTTCATCTCCTCCATATAGCGTTTAATTTCAGAGGCCATCTCATTAAATGAATCACCAAGGACCGCAAGTTCATCACCTGTTTTTAGATTTACTTGGTGATCAAAATCATTTTGCGCAAACCTCTGACTTGCTTTAAATAGTTTTTCGATAGGTCTAGTGAACAGCTTTGAGAAAAGAAAGACTAAAAATATAGCGATCCCTGCAGTGAAGAGTCCAAAGAACAGTGATTTCTCACGTAGATCATCTGATGCCTCAAGTGCTTTTTGGTAGTCAGCACTTGTGTAAACAACAGCGTCTGTGCCTCCAACAGGATCCATAGCAACGATGACCTTTCCAAAGGTGCTAGTTGAGACAAATGTTTGTTGCATTTTTTCTTTTTTGGAAACTTCATTTTTTATATACCCATAAAGAGTATTGCTATCTTTAGGCCTAACTAGGCCAAGAACTAGTCCATAGTTATATAATGCAGACTCGGGAAAATTGGATTTTAAAAAGTTTTTATCCCACAGAGAGACAGCACTACCTTGCCAAAAGATATAATAGGTTTTACCTGATTGAATATAGAGCTCAATACTCTTTTTAGTATTCAGTTTGCGCTTAAGATCTTCCTTAAGAGAGCTGAAGTTGATATCCACGACATTTTGAGCAAACACAGAACGGGCATTGTCATTGAAATCAATAAAACCTATCAGTTGTGGATGATCTGAAAATATTTGACGTGTTATTTTAGTGGAACTTTTTGCCCTTTCCAATAAACGAGTGGCAGTAACGGCACTTTCTATTTTAGCTTCAACAGATTGGGCAACTTGCTCATTTTGGGAGCTCACTGCCTCAAACACATAGGCTATCTTGTCATTTTTAAAAAGTTCAACTGCGTAAAAGACGTAGGCCGCGAGACTTAGGCCAATTAACCCAAGGGTCAGTCCTATCAATTTGATATGAATGGGGAAGACAATTTTTCGCATTTTACCAGTCCATGACAAGCTCGGGTTTACTCTATACAATGATTATAATATTCATCGTAAAATTTTTAAACATGAGATCAACTGCCGCTTTAAGAACGTTTAATACCTTACTAATGCTATTAGGTTTATTCCTGATAGTAGTGAGCTATCCAAAATTATTTAAGGCAAATGAGAACCTAGTTGATGATGATAGATTTCCTATTGGAAAGATACTCTCCATTGAAAATGATGCACGTTTAAAAAAGCCTTTTCTCTTTACATGGTCAGGTCTTAATAGTGACCAAGGAGAAGTTCGTCATAATGATTTAATCTTTACCAATGAAAGCTCAATTGCAAAAATTGAACTATCTAAAGGACAAAGAATTACCGCAAGGCCTGAGACTCTATTAAGGCTTAAGGATCAAAGTTTAGAGATTAAAAATGGTGGACTTGAGTTGGACCTCAAAGGCTCTGGGAAAGAACTGAAGATCATCGTGGGTGACAACTCCTTTACCCTTAACCCCCTAAGCAATTCCAAAGTAACTATAAGCTCCGTTGCGGGACAAGGTAAGTTTCAAGTAAGCCAGGGAAGCATTAACATTAAAACTGAATCTATAGATGTTCAGGCCAACGCAGGTGAAGAAGTATTGGCGGGAGCTGCAACAGTCAGTAAGGCCCAGGCACAATTGAAACTTCTCTCACCAGTTGATACTACCCTATTACTTTCGCCTTCAGAAAAAGTGAGTTTTAAAGTAGAAAATGCACTAGAGACGGCAAGTATCAAAGTCACGAATCTAGACAATCAGAGAACACTGTCTACAAGTCTTGAAGGCTCCTTAGAGCTCACTCCAGGAGAATATAGCTGGCAGGTAATAAGTGATAGACCAATAAGCCATAAAGCATTTTTCAGTGTAAAAGCTCAAGTGCAAGCACCAAAACTAGTATCACCTCGACACCTAGAAGAGATTGTCTTCTACGATCAAAAACCAAGTGCTTTATTAAAATGGGACTCTTCTGATAACTCCATTCTTGAAGTCTCTGACCAGTTCCAAAATATCTTTTTTTCAGAAAATCTGGATTCGAACTCAAAACAGATAGAGTTCTCTAGTGAAGGTCAATTTGATTGGAAGGTTAAAGTAGATTCAAAACTTACAAGCTCCCCATGGTCCTCCACTCGAAGTGTGATAGTTAGTAGGCTTGACTATCAACAAGGTGACGTTGCGGTAATTGAACTTAAAAGACCTGATCAACTGGCAAAGTTTGATTGGGAGGGAGTCAGTGTTGGAAAATTTATATTAAGTAAAAGTCGAGATCTAAAAAACGTCATATTTGAAAAAAGTATTACTGATCAAAAATCAATAGAAGTACCAGTTGGAAATACAGGAGTGTACTATTGGAAACTCGTTGGTGATCAGGCATCAAGCTTTCGCCCAAAGAAGGTTATTATAAGGCCAACGCCAGCGCCAACTAAGCCCGCTTCTCCACCCAAGATAGAGCTAAAGCTAAGACCAAAGAAGCAGACATCATCAAGCTTCTCAATATTTTCCAACGCCTATGCTTCAGAGTTTGAATCAATCACGATCACATTCCCTGAGATTGAAAATGCTAAAGAGTATGAGATTGAAATTTACTCTGATCAAAATCTAAAAAACCTTATCGAAAAGGTTGTAACCACTTCACCTAGTTTTAATTGGACTCCTCCACGTGCGGGCTCCTACACATGGAGATTAAGATATAAAGATCATTGGAATAGATGGTCTCCTTATTCGGACTCCTCCATGATTGCGGCCAAGATGGAGTTTATTCAGGCCAAAAAGAAAAAAGTGGTTAAAAAGGCAAAAATAAAAAGGCCTAGAAGAAAACCCGTTAGAAAAAAGATTGTAAAGAAATCGCCGGTACGTAAAAAGAAAAGAGTACGTAGAAAGCGCATTACAAAAAGAAAACCAAAAAAGAGAGTTTACTCCAATCACATCAGCGCATTTTATGCACCTTCGCTTGTTTCTTATGAAAGTGAAAAGGATCAAAGTATAAAGATTGATGGTAATGCGCTTGGAGGACATGCCTTTAGTTGGTACCAAAAAACAAGCTATCCTATAAGGCTAGATTATAGCTCTAGTTATGGAAGTGTTTTTGAATCGGAGAGCTTTGTTTCTAGATCCCTTTCTTTAAGTAGTAGCAAAGGTTTTAAAATGTTTAACCTTGGTGCTTCTGTAATGTTCAATCAAATTAGTGATTATGAGCTAAGTGGTGCATCAGTAATAAGCTCAGACGACGCCTCAAGCGTAGGCCTTGGACTTGTGGCCGATTCGGCCATAAATATTGGCACCGCAAATGCTTTAAATGTCATAGCAAGTGCGCACTTCGTTGGACTAACTCACCTATCACTTTCTCTAAGTTATGATTATCCTTACAAAAAGCGCCTTTACTTCGAAACGATATTAAAAAGTACTTATTTAAAAACTGACACTGACGGCGGAAATATTTCATCTCAAACATTTCAATTACTTGTAGGCCCTAAATACAAGTTTTAAATATCTTCAAACATTGAAACAAATCTAAATTCAACAACTTACACACGCAAATCCCTTTGATCCAAATCGTGTATGGATTGATACTTTGTGTATGAAACATTTAAATATAAAAACAAACACATTCATTCTCCTTACGGCCCTTTTCATGTCCTCATGTGAAACATATGTGCCAGAAATAGAAGAGACTTTTCATATAGGCGATAAGGTTGCCAAAGGTGGAACTGTAAATGGTATCTGCTATAGCGATCAATACGCTCCAGATGAAGCGGATATTATTAGAAAGCTTGATATCTTGGTTGTTCCAGACACATCTGTATCTCTCAAAGAAGAAAGAGGATCCATTGCTAATGGGTTTGATAACTTTATTAAGAATCTTCCTACAGAAATAGATTATAAGGTTGGCGTTGTATTAGGTCATAGTGGAAAGTCTCCAAAATCTGGAAAGCTTTTTCAAAGAGATACTGAACCGCTAGTTCTTGATTCTGCGTCCCTTACAACACAGGACATTGTTGATGGGCTTTATCAAAAGATAAAATCCCCAGCTGGAGATGGTTTCTCTGATGGTGGTGAAATGGGAATGTATTCATTAGTTAAGGCATTAACTGAGAATAAGGAGTCCATCCAATCTCAAGGGTTTCTAAGAAGCGATGCGGCCCTAGTTGTAATTTTTGTGGCAGATGAACAAGATATCTGTGCAGAGTATCCAGAGGGAGTAACACCTGTTGAGGATAAACAAAAGAAAGAACCTAAGGCCAAAGAGATGTTCTGTGATGGTATTACACCGTCTGTAGTATTAGATTTAGTGAAGCAACATCAAGGAGAGCGACCATTTGTAATAGGCGGAGTTATTTATAACAACTCTAGTACAATGCCTATTAATGGTGAGAACGAAATTGGCTACGGCTATAAAGAAACAATAGAGCTTGCTGGTGGCATCACAGTTGATCTCGCAAGTGGTGATTACGGTGATGGACTTACACGCTTAGGTAAGATGGCACAAGTTGCGGTAAAGCCTGAGAATGAATTTAATCTCAAGACATCAAAGCTTGATCTTTCAACGGTTGAAGTTTTGGTGGACGGAAGCCCTGTTGATTACTCTTATACACCAGAGACGAATCAAATTGCGCTTACAGAAGAAAGAGGCCCATTCAGTGTTGCCAAGGTAAGTTATTGTGAAAAAGAAGAAGCTCCTATGATTGCGAGTAAAGTAATTGCCGGTGGCTTTCACTCTTGTGCGATTTTAATTGATGGAAATGCCAAGTGTTGGGGTAGAAATAACTTTGGCCAATTAGGTCTAGGAAACATTGACAACATTGGTGATGACGAGACTCTTGAGAATGCACCCACCCTAGCACTCTCTCAAAAAGTTATTGATATGTCCGCAGGACTAAATCATACATGTGCAGTACTTGAAGATGGGTCAGTAAAATGTTGGGGACAAAACAATAAAGGGCAGCTGGGACTAGGCCATACAGATACGCTTGGTGATGATGAGACTTTAGACACAATAGCCTCAATTCCCTTAGCAGGCCCAGCAAAGAGAATCTATTCAGGAACATTTTATAACTGTGCTCTTTTAGAAAACAAAAAAGTTCAATGCTGGGGTGACAACTCCGTTGGACAGCTTGGGTACGGTAGTACTGAAACACTTGGTGATAATGAAACATTGGAGAATTTACCATTATTGAACCTATCAGCAGATGTCATTCAAATGGATATTTCAACAGTTAGCTCACACACCTGTGCGGCACTATCTAACGGAGAACTTAAGTGTTGGGGAATTAATAATAATGGGCAACTTGGCTATGGTCATACAAACAACTTAGGTGACGATGAAGACCTATCTTCCTTTGGATCAGTACCTTTTGGAAACAACGTCCTTCAACTTGCTACTGGATTCAATCACACCTGCGCCATAACTGGCGGTCAAAAAGCACGTTGTTGGGGGGCAAACCTAAGTGGACAGACTGGACTAGGAGTTGTTCAGACTATTGGAGACGATGAAGCTGCAAATAGTGCAAACTATATCGACTTGAGTGGAACAGGATCGGACTCTTTTAATATGATTGCAGCTGGTAACAATCACTCCTGCGTAATCGGTATTGATAATAAAGCTTATTGCTGGGGCCTAGGTTCACTAGGTGCAACAGGTCTAGGCCATACTAATAAGATTGGTGACGACGAGGCCATTACTTTAGAGAATACAAAGGTAAACCTTGAAATACCAATCAC
>JAGSHJ010000082.1 GCA_023954595.1 Bacteriovoracaceae bacterium
AACAAGTAAATAAAACAAAAGGAACCCCAACTAAAGAAGAGCTGTCCACCTATGGCCCTTCTTGCTGAATAATCCATAATGATAAAGTAGTATGAAACAGAAAGTAAGGTAGCAATAATCAAGATAAATTCTTTATTCAAAAAATTTTTCTTACTCCTTCTTCTAAAGAGATAAATAAACAGAAGCAAAGTAGATATCAAAAACAAACTTCCAGTTAACCATCTCGTCTTATAATAATCATGTAGGAAAATCATAGACATTGATTGAAGGAACAAGTGAAGTTTGAAACCAACTTTAGAGACATAAGGATATGACTCCATAGAACTTAAAATAACTTTACTCCCAAAAATAACTAAAACTGGACCTAGTAGCTGGTAAGTAAACATTTTAAACTTCTCAAAAAGGTGTCCATCATCTTTCATAGCTATTCGAGAAAGTTCTACTAGAGCACCAAAAAAGAATAGACTTTCATAGCAATAAAATCCGTAGGCCCATAAAAAACCTTTTAGAATTTGGAATACCCATAATTTATATCGCCCGGTAATCCAAATCCCTAAGCATACAGCAAAAAATCCGGGAAAATTAACCATAACAGTTGGCCAGAATAACCATTCAAAATTATTCGGATTAAACATCGTCATTAAGCAAAACATCAAGTAAAACCAAAGAGGTTCCTTATTCAATTTTTTGTAAACGCCAAGGAAGTCAAATACAAGCAACGTTCCCATCAGAAAAAATCCCCAACAAATAAAATTACCCAAAAAGAAGAATTCATTCTTGAAAAGTGGAAAAAGTAGCTGATGAGTGAAATACAAACCTGGAAGACGATACAACCACGGTCTTAAATAATTATCAGGCCCCACTCCGTAATAGGCATTAAGATGCTCCCAATCGTCAGCCACAAAATAAACCGGATAGAGCAGCGATAGAATAGCGACGGTAACAAAGAGTAGTACGACTCTATATCTTTTTAGTAATGTCATTTTAAGAAGCCCTTAAAGCACATTGGCCCTGGTTTTTTAATAAGCACAAACCAATTATTGGAAATGATCACATCTTCACTTTGACACTTCTTCTGATTTTCTTCAATTTCGCTCTTTGTAAAAGGAAAAGTGTCACCTGAACCATACTTCTCTATGACCAAGTAGTCATAAGCATCTAACTTCTTAGAGAAAATACCTGCTTGATATAACAACATATTAGGACTAAGTATCATTGGTACGATCCCGCCAGTAGCTAAAATTGTTTTATCCTCGGCCTTCTCAATTAAGTATTTCTTTAGTATCTCAACCTCCTCCCTCTTCTTGGTCGAAACAAGACACTTCTTTAGATCATCCCTATATAATTCTTTAAAAACTTTAGTCCAAGTTCCCATCCCTGTTACAACAAAAGCTAACACCACTACCCACTTAAACTTCTTGGATAATTCTTCGGATAGATTTTTCTCGATAAAGACCGCGAGAAAAGGGGCCGCGAATAGTGCCCCATACTGGAAATGAAAGTTATTGCTTAAAAAATGCATACCAAAAAATGGAGCTAGGTAAAATAAGACTAAGCCATATTTTGTTCGAATGAGTTCTTTTCCATATTTCTTAAAAAGTATTCCATAGATCAAAAAATAAGGAATAAAGAGCTTTAAGAATGCTTTATAATTAAAGTTCTTTATAACGCCCAAGTTTAATCCGTCCTTAAGCTGCCCCCCATAATCTATTGTTTCTCCCCATAGCATGGGTCGTCCCCAAAATATAAAACAAAGAAACAATGATGAAAGAAGGACAAAAGAAGTTCCAAGTTTCTTTCTTTCTCCTATAGCAAGAAAGTAGACCCCCATCATCAATATTCCAAATGGAATAGCTTCTCTAAAGAAGCATAGGAATAAGGCCAGAATAAAGACCTGCCAATCCTTAAATCGACCAACACCAAATACTAGCAAGAATGAAATTGGAACCGACCATGTTGTAGGATGAATCGGGAAAAGAAAGGCTGAAAGAAGCCCTTTGGAAAAGAGTAATATAACTAGGTAAAATGACCATTGTTCTCTTTTCGCTAGAATAAAAACTAACGAGATCAGTAGCATTAACCATAAAAACTCAAAGACAATCAGGTTTACAGGGTTATAACCGAAAACTTTTACAAATATTGACGCCAGATAAACTACTGGATCAAAATGATCGTTAAAAATTTTTATATTTCTAATGGAGAGATACGGATTAAAGTCTAGCTTATAAGAAATATCAAATATCGCTTGCTGGTAGATTCCAAAATCTGTCGCATGAAAACAGTTATTAATTAATAAACGAATGTTTCTAAATAAAAGAACGAAAGGTAGGAGCAATAAAAGCAAATAGGCCTTGCCAAGCACTCTCACCATCTCTCCAGAGTATGCTCAATACCACTATCTAAATTATAAACAGGTTTCCACCCTAACTTAGATAGTTTTCCTATATTAGCGACTGAATTCATTACTTCATTATCGCGATATGGAATTTTCCCAAATTCCATCTTTGTAATATCATTAGAATGATATTTATAGACGGTTTCACATATCTCCCTAATAGTATGACTTTCTCCCGTGCCAAGGGCAAACTCACCAAGTTCAGACCTTTTAACCAATAGCTCTAAAGCTGAGAGAACATCTTCATAAAAAATAAAGTCCCTCTTTTGCTTTCCTTCAGTTAGTTCAATTTTTTCAACTTTATTATTTAGTTCAGTAACCAAGTAGGTGATGAAAGTTCCATCATGAGGGCCATAAAATTGCTCTAGTAAAACATTAGTGAACTTCATCGAAGGAAATTCTACTTTCACCCTCTCTGTGAAATCATGTTTCGTTTTAGCATAGATATTTAAATCTGCAGGGAGGGAAGTTCCAATATTCAAGAAGTGTAATTCATTGGAGTTTATCTTTTCCAATATACTTAAGGGAAAATCAATATTTGTAGCCGCAATAATTTCTGAACTTTCCTTATTTCTTCCATAGCTTGTAGCTGCATGAATAAAGACATCAAAATTGCCGCCTTTAAAGTCTTCCACATCAATCAATAAAACTTTGTCACAAATTTCTTCTAATTTATTAAGATTGGAGGTAGAGCGCTTAAGAATAGTAACATCGTAACCGATTGTTAAAAACTTTTTAGCAATATGACTTCCTAGAAACCCGGTACCACCGGTTAAAAGGAGTTTCCTATATCCAGGATTTTTTTCGTTCTTTTGCATTCGAAATAAAGTATGTTAGATCTTCGTATGTATTTGTTGCCTCAGTCTCGTTATAAGCTTTATACCATTCTATAGTTTTTTGAAGACCCTCTTCAGTTGTCCACACAGGCGACCAATCCAATTCAACTTTAGCCATAGTACAGTCCAGTTTTAAAAGACCGGCCTCATGAGGCATATCTTTCGGTACTTCAATTTTATAGTCAATTTTATCCCAATACTTCTTCAAATGCTCAAGAACCCCTTGAACAGTCATTTCTTCTTGTACTAAAGGACCAAAGTTAAAAGCTTTCGCGTACTCTTTCTTGTTCTCTATCAATTTTTGACCAAGTAAAAGGTAGCCTGAAATAGGCTCTAGAACATGTTGCCACGGACGAACAGAATGTGGGCTTCTTATGCTAACTGGATTTCCTTCCAACGAGGCCTTAATAATATCTGGGATTAGCCTATCTTTGGCCCAATCACCACCTCCAATGACATTACCTGCTCTTACGACACCCATTAAAACATGATGATCTTTTCCGTATTTATCTAGATGAAAAAATGAATTTCGATAAGATGAAGTCATTATCTCCATAGCCGCTTTAGATGCGCTGTATGGGTCCTTACCACCTAAGCGGTCACTCTCTCTATATCCCCAAACCCATTCATTATTTTCATAAACTTTATCAGTTGTAATGGTAACGATAGTTCTTACTGAAGAGCATTTTCTTGACGCCTCATAGATATTTAAGGAACCCATTACGTTCGTTTCAAAAGTCTCGTGAGGCTCATCATAAGATAGCCTTACAAGAGGTTGGGCTGCCATGTGAAAAACAACTTCTGGATTAAAGTCAGACATTGTCTTTTCAAGAAGAGGTATATCTCTAATATCGCCGATGACAGACTTACCTTTTAAGTTTAAAAGCTCTAAATGATTTGGATTAGTTGGCGCTTCAAGTGAATAACCACAAACTTCTGCTCCCATGGCCTCGAGCCATGCCATCATCCAAGAGCCCTTAAATCCAGTATGTCCTGTTAGAAAAACTTTTTTTCCCTCATAGACTCCTGAAAATAGTTTTTGATTTACCAAGTTTTCCACTTAGCTTCTCCATTATCTAACATTTTCTCAAGAGCTTGCTTATCAGCAAGAGTATCCATACATTTCCAAAAACCTTTGTGTTTATAGCAATTCATCTGATTTTCTTCTGCTAGCGCTTCAAGAGGGGCTCTTTCAAAAATGGTGCTATCCCCTTCTTTTATATAGTCAAAAACACTCGGCTCACAAACAAAGAAACCGCCATTAATCCAACCAACTTCACCTTGAGGCTTCTCTTTAAAAGCTGTGATTTGATCTTGATCATTAAATTCTAGAGCGCCAAAACGACCCGCCGGCTGGACAGCACTCATTGTGATTTTTCGACCACTGTCTTTATGACTTTTAACGAGGGCTTCAACATCGATATTCGAAACACCGTCCCCATACGTAAGCATAAAAGGTTCATTTCCTACGACCTCTTGAGCCCTTTTAATCCTTCCACCAGTTAAAGTACCATCTCCTGTATCAAGACAAGTAACTTTCCATGGCTCAACATTAGACTTAACTGTCTCCATAGTGTTTTTAGCAAGGTCAAATGTCATAGAGCTTTGGCGAACAAAGTAATTAGCAAAATACTCATTGATCATATGTCCTTTGTAACCGCATAAGATTACAAAATCATTGAATCCAAATTGACTATAGCTTTTCATCACATGCCATAGGATTGGTTTACCACCAATTTCCACCATCGGCTTTGGACGAATTCCCGTCTCTTCGCTAATTCTCGTTCCGTATCCACCTGCAAGTATTAAAACCTTCATATTGTCTCCACCCAATTAATCATTTTTTTTATTCCCGAACGCTTGTCCACAGTCGGTGACCAGCCAAAATATTTTTTGGCCTTTGATATATCTGCAATAAAACTTTTTTGATCGCTCGAACGGGGAGGAAGTTCTTTATAATTTAATTTTATCCCCATCTCTTCTTCCAGAAGGTCAAAAAGTTCAAGTATTGAAAGAGAGTTAGATGCTCCACCACCAATATTAAAAGCCTGACCTTGTGTTTTCTCTATATTCTCGACTGCACTAAAATAACACCTGACAATATCTTCAGAAAAAAGAACATCCCTGACCTGCTTACCATTTCCAGAGACTGTGAATGGTTCTGTTAAATTTCCTCGTTTAGTTTCAATAGCTCGGCTCACAAACCATCCAATCCAGCCTTGATCAAATGTAGAGAACTGGCGACCACCAAAAATAGAAGAGTGCCTAAAGACAACTGACTTCGTTCCATAACAACGGTTGTAATCTAACATGTATTGGTCAGCGGCCCCCTTAGAGCAACCATATGGAGTTCTAAAGTCTAAAGAAACACTTTCCGGTAAGCCATTTTTAAAGTCCGGCATTGAGTATCTTCTATCGCCTTCATCATACTTATGATCCTCAAGATCTCCATAAACTTTGTTCGTAGATGAATACACAACTATTGCGTTTGGAGCGAATCGTCTAATCGACTCAAGAAGATTATGTGTCCCAAGAACATTTATCTCCATATCGAATCGAGGCCTATCTAAGGAAGTTGTCATAGCAACTTGTCCAGCAACATGAAAAATAACATCCGGCTTTTCTTTTTCCATGACGGTGCTTACATCATCAAAGATCCGGACGTCTGAGCGATAAAATGTGAAGTCACCTAAGCTCTTCAACCATTCAAGGTTTTTCTCTGTACCATCACGGTAAAGATTATCGAAGACAACTAAATCATGTCCATTTTTTAAAACCTCAGCTGCGAGATTGGAACCTAGGAAGCCACAGCCTCCAGTAATTAAGTACTTCATTTCATTTTCTCTTTAATTTTTTCAGCAATATAGTCCAAGTGCTGTTCATCAAGTCCAGGCCAAATCCCAACCCAAAAACTATTATTCATTACGTAGTCCGTATTAGGGAGATCTCCAATAACTCTTTTCTCGACACCTTCATAAAGTGGTTGCCTCAATAAATTCCCCCCGAATATATTTCGAGAACCAATTTTTTGATCTTGAAGGAATTCAACAAGTTCTTGCTTGGATACTTTTCCACCTGGCCTTACAGAAATAGGAAAACCAAACCAACTAGGGTCTGTTCCCTCAGTTGCTTTAGGTAGAAGCAACACATCCTCAAGCTCTTCTAGTTTTGAGCGAAGATATTTATAATTATCTTTTCTTTTTTGAACAAATCCAGGAAGTTTCTTTAGCTGGCTAACTCCAAGTGCCGCCTGCATATCCGTGACCTTCAGGTTATAACCAATATGTGAATAGATATACTTATGATCAAAACCTTCAGGAAGTTCACCTAGTTTCCAATTGAACCTCTTCCCACAAGTATCGTCTTTTCCAGGTGGACACCAACAATCCCTTCCCCAGTCTCTAAAGGACTCGACGACTTTTTTCATTTTTGGGTCATTCATTAGAACAGCCCCACCTTCTCCCATAGTCATATGATGAGCAGGATAAAATGAAACGGTAGCAACATCTCCGTAAGTACCAACCATTTTCCCATGAACTGTGGTCCCGGTTGCATCACAACAATCTTCAATTAACCAAAGGTTATTTTTATCGCAAAACTCTTTTACTACTTTAGCATCAAAACCATTCCCTAAAGTATGGGCGATCATTACCGCCTTCGTCTTATCAGAAAGTGCGGCCTCCATTTGTGATAGGTCCATCTCGTAAGTTTCGAGTTCAATATCTACGAAAACCGGAACACACCCATGCTGAATAATTGGATTCACCGTAGTAGGGAAACCAGCAGCAACTGTAATAACTTCATCACCTGGCTTAATTTGTCTTTCTTCCCATTGAGGTGAAGTTAGTGCAGCAAACGCCAAAAGGTTTGCTGAAGAGCCTGAATTTACTAGAAGACAAAACTTTTGATCCATATATTTAGCAAAGTCTTTTTCAAAAGTTTTTGCATACCGGCCTGTAGTTAACCAAAGGTCCATTGAAGAATCGACAAGGGCCACTAAATCTTCTTCATCAATAACTTTTCCTGAAGGTTGAATCATGTTTTCGCCAGGGATAATTTTTTTGCCCCCATGCTCATCACGCCAAAAATGGCGCATCTTCCCAAGAATTTCTTCTCTCATATATGAATCCTAAGTAATTAATTACAGAGCTAAACCTACCAAATTTTCCACCTTCTATTAAGCTATAATGCCTTTACATTCCGCAGCAAAAACAGTTAATTTGTCACACAATGGGAAAAGATCAGGTCTTTAAAAAGAAACAAGAACAAGTACTCCCCTTCGAGTTCAATGAAGATGTAGCCATGGTGTTTGACGACATGGTTAGCCGAAGTGTTCCTTTCTATAACGAAGTCCACAGTATCTTACTTGATATTTTAGATCGGACTTACTCTGGTAAAGGGCCTATCGTAGATCTTGGCTGCTCCACAGCAACTACTATTTGTCTCATAGATAAGCACCTGAAAAACAAAGACTTTATGCCTAGCTTTATTGGGGTCGATAACTCTGAGTCTATGGTTAAAAAGGCTCAAGAGAAACTTGAAAAAGAAGGTGTTCGCTCTGCGGAAATTAAGTGCATGAACATATCTGACTTCAGGATTCCCGACTCTGAAGTTGTGGTTATGAACTACACACTACAGTTCATCCCGAAAGATAAGCGCCCAGACGTTTTATCAAAAGTTTACAACGCATTACAAGACGGCGGTACCTTCCTGCTCGCAGAAAAGATTATCAGTACAGAACCTGAAATCAACGATCTTATGATTGAACTCTATTATGACTTCAAGCGGCGCAATGGTTATAGCGAACTAGAAATCTCTCAAAAACGTGAAGCCCTAGAAAACGTTCTCGTTCCCCTTACACCTAAAGAGCAAATAAATAATCTGAAATCTGCCGGTTTTGAAAAAGTCGAAATGCTTTTTAGATGGTACAATTTCTGCTGTTACCTGTGTAAAAAGTAGACCTATGAAACTTACAAAAGACTTAAGTATTATCATGCCCGCTTATCTTGAGGAGGAAAACCTAAGGCTTTTACTGCCTAGGATAAAATCTGTCGTTAGCGAGCTCACACAAAACTTTGAAATCATCGTTGTTGATACTGAAAAAGCAATGGATGGTACCCCTCAGGCTTGTGAAGAAACAAGCGTGGTCTATGTAAATAGAACTGGTGGTAACACATATGGCGCTGCTATCAGAACTGGCATCTCCAATGCTCAAGGTAAAAATATCATTTTTATGGATGCTGATGGTTCTCATTATCCTGAGTTTATTAAAAAACTTTACGCGGAAAGAGAGAGTTACGATGTCGTCATTGCTTCTCGCTATATCGAAGGTGGACACACTGAAAACAGCGCCGTCCTAGTTTTAATGAGTAAGATTGTAAATTGGGGATATGCTTTTGTTTTGAATATTGAATGCAAAGATGTATCTAACAGCTTCAAGCTTTATGACGGAAGCTTACTCAAAGGGCTTGAGTTGAAATGTGAGAATTTTGATATTGTTGAAGAGATTCTCTATAAAATTATCAAGGTTCGTCCAAATCTAAAAATCAGAGAACTTCCTTTCAGTTTCAAACAGAGAATGTTCGGTGAAACCAAACGGAATTTACCACAATTTGTTATTACATATATTTTTACCTTAATACGTTTGAGGTTTTTCAGTTAAAGGGAAAAAATGAAGGGAATTATACTTGCCGGTGGATCCGGCACCAGACTTGCCCCTGCTACGCTTGCAATTTCAAAGCAAATTATTCCTGTCTATGACAAGCCCATGATCTATTATCCCCTTTCTATATTGATGCTTTCAGGCATAAAAGAGGTACTAATCATTTCAACACCAAGAGATCTCCCTTTATTTAAGGAGCTCTTTGGAGATGGTTCACACTTAGGTCTTTCATTAGAATATAAAATCCAGGACCAACCCAATGGTCTTGCTGAGGCTTTTATCATTGGTGAAGACTTCATTGCTGATGATAATGTCTGCCTCATACTTGGGGATAATATATTTTTTGGTCATGGTCTGACTGAAAAACTGGTACGAGCATCCGAATTAAAAGATGGTGCAACTGTGTTTGGTTACTACGTTAACGAACCATCTCGCTATGGGGTTGCAGAATTTGATGATCAATTGAATGTCCTTTCGATTGATGAAAAACCAGAAAATCCAAAATCCAATTATGCGGTTACAGGCCTTTACTATTATGACAATCAAGTTGTCGAGATCGCTAAGAATGTTAAGCCTTCAGACAGAGGCGAATTAGAGATCACAAGCGTAAACCAAGCTTACCTCGAACAAAAGAAACTTAAGTTAGAAATCCTTGGAAGAGGTGTCGCTTGGCTCGATACGGGAACCCATGAATCTCTTCTTGATGCATCTAACTTTATACAGACTATTGAATCGCGACAAGGTTTAAAAGTTTCTTGTTTGGAAGAAATTGCTTATAAAAAAGGCTTCATAGACCTTACCCAGCTTGAAAAGCTAGCCCAGACTTATAAGAACAATGAATACGGCCAGTACCTACAAAACATAGTGAAAGGGAACGATGTCTATTATAAAAACTCCAATTAACGATCTTCTCATTTTCGAACCGAAAGTCTTTCATGACGACAGAGGTTATTTTACAGAAACTTATAACGAGAAGACTTTGAATAACCTTGGACTTGAAACCAAGTTTATTCAAGACAACCAATCGTTTTCCTCGAA
>JAGSHJ010000421.1 GCA_023954595.1 Bacteriovoracaceae bacterium
AACACTCTTTTTTTAGTCGTGAAAAATTAAGTGCTTATACCCTACGCTGCTTCTTTAGTGGCCTCAGCAACCTCTTTAGGTGGGTCTAGTAAGTGCACACTATCATCCTCTAAGACTAACCTGCCATTGTAGGCAAGCACGCTTAATGAGGTCACAATTTTTTTCCATGAAAAACTCTTAGTGTGGCCAAACTCTTCCAAGAATTTAGAAACTGATGACTCATTAAGCCCAACCATCTTAGACAGAAAGCTTCTAACATCTATCTCTTGAGGCATTGAGATTTCTATATCAAGACCCTTGCGATGGTTTAAAAGCTCATTCATACTGCGAGAGCAGAAAACAAAAGTTATCTTTTTCATGATAGAGGAAGTCTCTTTACATTTTCCTTCGATAAAGTTTTCAACAAGCTCTGGTAAAAACCTCTTCACATCGTCGTCAAAATGATGACAGTCCTCAATCACCAGGATAACTTCGCGCTCTTGAGCGGCTAAAATTAGAGCATTGAAAATTTCGATCTTCCTATTTTCATATTCTCCATTCTTCGTTTCAAAATCAAAGAAGTCCCCACTGATAATGTTGAGCCCTTGAAGGATCAATCCATCTTTATCTTCTTGCCCAGCCGTATTATAAAGATCATCAGGTAGCTGTTTTAAGGCCCTTCTAAAAACGCTAAGAGGATTCCCATCGTCAGAGGGTTTGCTATCAGCGATGAGGACAAATGGGGTTTTCCCTGTTTTTTGCTCCACGTACTGGTTAATGGCGTCGTGAGCGATAAGTGACTTTCCTGAGCCAGAGTCACCTTGAATATTAATCCATCTTTGGCTAGAGTCCTTTAGCCCTTCAACAATCTTGTTTACAGTCTCACCATCAAAGTGAAGTTTTAACTCTCCATCAAAATTAGGTTGAATCATCGATAGAGAGTTGTTCAAGACCTGAAATGATTCCTCTTTGGTGAGATCACATGTTCTAAAGGACTCGCTGTCTTTTGACTCTAGATAGAGGACTAGAAGTAACAAAGACCCCGATATAGCAGCTGAAGCACCTAGAAAGAGAATTGAGTCTTGAGTAAATCCTAACCCACTTAAGGAAACGCCTACTAACGTTGCTCCTAAAATCACATACTGAGAGCTTTTAGTTGATTGCATGTAGCGCCCCATAAGAGCGTAAGTAAAACTTAAAGCAAAGCCTATGGCAACAACCATACTAAGAGAAGGTTTTTGGTTATAGTTTAAATATATGGAGTAAAAAGAAAGAGTGTTCCCTAACCCTACAACCACGTAGTTTTTATCGTCGTATAATTTAAATGTAATAGTTTTAAGTTTCACTAAAATCGTCGAAGTGATACCTCTTACAATCCCTGGAGTAACCACTGTACACGCCACAAAGGCAAAGAGAGGCCACCACCAAGTTGTTCCAATATGAGCATCGAGGTCTGGGGCAAAAGAAGTTATTGCCGGCAGAATTATATCATTTGGGATCACATACCCTAGGGCGAAAAAAAGTGAGGTTATTAAAAATTGATGAAAGTGATTATGTCCTATTAGTTTATTTGTCACTTTCCACTTATCAGAAAAAGAGACAGCTAAAGAAATTAAAAATAATATTGCTGCCCAAAAAGTAATTTCTGAAACAACAAAGGTTTGGTCATGGGCAAAACCATAGCTATAAAACTCTTTGATCGCCTGTTTTTCATTAAGGTCATATATCTTCGATTGAATCTCAAACATATGTGTATTTTCCACATGATCAACATGACGGGCATTAATAAATAGAACAGTATTGGTATCAAACTTTTCTTTAATCTCATCTAATAAATCATTAGTAAGCTCATTTCGATAAAAGCTTTTTTGGTTTTCAGAATTCAATTTTTCAATAATTTCATTATCCGAAGTGACAAAAAAATCCCCCAGTTTATTAAGAGAATACGTCACTTCACTTTCAATAGACTTATCACGACCACCGGGCTCGTCGCTCTCAAATGCATATGAGTTAACAAAGACTTTGGTATTTGGATTCTTACCGAACTTTCTTATAGCTGCAACGGTGGTGTCTAGGCCCAAGTTCATGGCATGAAAGTTAGTATCGGGGTCCAGGAAAAGATAAGTTTGCATATTGGCATGAGACTCCCCTACTTCCCTAGTTAAAAACTGGGTCAGGGGATAGACTCCCGTTAAGGTGTCATGGGCCATGTCGACTTGATTATCTAGTTCGGTGTATAAGGAACTGATCTTCCCTAACATAAGCTCGCTCTTACACGCGCTCTTCGCTTTATTTAAATATTCTCTAGATTTATTCAAGTAATGACCATTACCTGACTCTTCCAAGGCAACCCAGTAAAAAGTATTGGCATGCCTCCAATTTTTTTGACAATCATTTGCAAACAAAGAAGTTGAAAAGATTGTAAGTATTAAAACTAAAGTGATTCTAAGTTGAAACATAATTTGACACCTCAAATTGATAAATAAGCTGTCTACATATCGGTAATTTCATTTAAATCGTTAAAACCCGACGGCTTTAATCTGAGATAGCAGTAAAAAAAAGGGGAGCAACCCCCTTTTGAGAATTAGACTTGTTTTCCGCCATTTGCAGCACAAATATCAGCCGCTTTGGCCATATCTCCGCACTCATCATGAATTTCAACTCGATTAGAATAAACCTGCGATGAGCTCATTCCGCACTCATGATTGATCTTAGTTTTTACATCGGAAGCTGTATCGTTATCTGAAAACTCCCATGTTGCTACTGTTTGCATAATTTCTCCTTATTTTGGTTGTCCACCGAATATTCGACAAATATCCATTGCCTTCGATGGATTTGAACAGTCATCAAAAATTACCAAACCATAAGAGAAGCCTTGATGACCTCCTGATCCACATTCGACACTTATCTTCTCACTTGCCTTGTCTTGAGAATCACTATCTGGAAATTCAAAAGTTGCTATTTCTGCCATAAATTCTCCTTTTCCAATAATTCTATTAAATAAACTCCATCCAT
>JAGSHJ010000557.1 GCA_023954595.1 Bacteriovoracaceae bacterium
AATGGCGCAAGATCTTTTCGAACAGGCCAAAGAAAAATATGGAGCTGATGCTCCTGAACTTTCAGTTGTTAGGTTGCTTGAAGAAGAAATGGACACCCTCCTTCGTCCTAGCGAGCATTCCCTTTCTGAAGAAGAACTCCCTTCTCAATCAGAATTGATGAAAGAAGCTCATGAGCATATGCCTCAAGGAGTTGGTGAAAACTATCGCTATTGGGGAGATGAGAAGACCATCTTTGTAAAAAAATCTAAAGGCTATACGATTACCGATGCCGACGGAAAAGACTACACCGATTTCAGACTTGGTTATGGCCCCATCATTTTAGGTTATGCGGATGAGCGTGTAGATTTGGCCGTCATGAATCAAATTTCAAGTGGCGGAACTTTAACGGGATTCTCCACGGCCCTAGACACTCAGGTTGTTAAACAAATTAAAGAGCTTTGTCCCAATATAGAAAAAATGCGCTTTGCTAACTCAGGAACCGAAGCCGTCATGGGGGCAATAAGAACGGCCAGGGGTTATACGAAAAGAAATCGTATCGCCTTTGTTGAAGGCGGTTTTCATGGACTCTTTGATGAAGTGATGTGGAAGGCAAGCGTTGAA
The DNA here is from genome assembly GCA_023954595.1 of Bacteriovoracaceae bacterium. Lineage (GTDB taxonomy): Bacteria > Bdellovibrionota > Bacteriovoracia > Bacteriovoracales > Bacteriovoracaceae > UBA845. The sequence continues at coordinate 602 of JAGSHJ010000557.1, forward strand.
GATTGGGACCCTAACGGAAGTAGCGAACCAAAAATTATTCCTTTTGGTGCCGGAATTCCAGATTCAACAAGAGACCTAGTTGATCTTATTCAGTTAAATGACCTAGAAGGTCTTAGAGAACTCTTTAAAAAACGCTCGGATCAACTGGCCTGCATAATTCTTGAACCCATTATTGGAAACTGCGGAAGTATTGCTTCGACTAATGAATGGTTAAATGAACTTAGAAAACTTTGCACTGAGAATGGCACCATGCTTATTATGGATGAAGTTAAGACAGGCTTTCGAGTTGCAAAAGGCGGGGCTGGTGAGCTTTATAATATTAAGGCTGACCTAACCACTTATGCCAAGGCCATGGGCAATGGCTACCCTATCGCTGCTTTTGGCGGAAAAAAGGAAGTTATGGATATGGTGGGCTCACATGAAGGAGGCGTCGTTCACGGTGGTACTTATACGGCAAATCTGATTGGGCTTTCAGCAGCACAGAAAACTCTTGAAATATTGGCCAATACAAAAGCACTTGAAACGGTCAATCAGACCGGCGACAAAATAAAAGAAGTCTTAGGTCGTGTTTTTACTAGCGCAGGTATTGAGCATACCTTTGCTGGACCTTCTTCAATGTTTGGGATTCATTTTACCAGCTCAATTCCTTCAAATTATAGAGACTGGCGAGTCACCGACAGTGCTCTTTATGAAAAATTTGCTTGGAACCTGATAAGCGATGGAATCATGTTAGAGCCTGACTCAAGAGAGCCGTGGTTTATATGTGAGGCCCATTCAAAAATGGATTTTGGTAAATTAGAAGATGTGGCATCAAAGGCAATAAAGAACGCTCTTAATTAATTTTTTTTGCAATAAAAGAAAGACTTTGTTTTTTCACTTTCGCAAACTCTTTTCTTAAAAGCGTCTGCTTCATCTAATCTTTTATTGGCCAATAGAAAGTCATAATA
>JAGSHJ010000104.1 GCA_023954595.1 Bacteriovoracaceae bacterium
AAACATTTAACGGAACCAGAGAAAAATTACCTTTTAAGGTTGCTTTAGGAGCATCTTATAAATTAAATTATGTGCCTTTAAAATGGTATTTAACTATTGATAATTTGCAACAATGGGATATTTCTGTTCCTAATCCTTCAGAGCAAAGTACAGATCTGGAGGGTAATACAACCTCTGAAAAGATTGGTTTTTTCCATCTAACTGACAACAAAGAACATATTGCAAAAGCTCAAGAGCTTTTTAAGAAACATGAAAGTAAAAAACACTTTGTTCAAGTTGGTATTGGAGGAAGTGCTCTTGGGCCTCAGGCTTTGATAGACGCACTTCAGTCTGATAAATCAAGAAAGTTCAGTTTCATGGATAATACAGATGCGGAGTACATAGCAGACGTACTATCTGAGATTGATCCAAAAGAGAGTTTGTTCTATATCGTAAGTAAATCAGGTGGTACAGCAGAGACGATTGCATGTTTTTCAATTGCAAGAAACTTTCTTCGCGACAACGGTATTGCAGAGAGTGAGCTTAAAAATCATTTCGTTTTCTGCACAGACCCAGATAGCGGACAACTAAAAGAGCTTGCACAAAAAGAAGGATATGAGTGCCTCCAGGTTCCAAGTAACATTGGTGGCCGTTTCTCAGTTCTAACTCACGTTGGTCTTTTCCCGGCCTTATTTGCAGGCATCTCTATTGAGGAGCTTTATGAGGGTGCAAACGATATTAAATCTGAGCTATTAAATGAAAATGTTGAAGAGAATATCCTTCTACAAACTGCCGCACACATGATGGAGCTCTACGAATCTGCAAGCCCATGTGTAAACCAGACAGTACTAATGCCATACTCTTCAAAGCTTAAAACTCTTTCTAATTGGTTTGTACAATTATGGGGAGAAAGCCTTGGTAAGGTTAAAGATGGAACCAATGTGGGGCTAACACCTATTCCAGCTTATGGAGCAACTGACCAGCACTCTCAAATGCAATTATTTATGGAAGGACCTTCAGATAAAGTTCTGATCCTACTTGAAACCAAAAATAAGGCCACAGACTACAAGTTAAATAGCTCTATCGATATGGACTCAGCTAGAAAGCTTGAAAACTTCAGCTTAAATCAATTAATTGAGGCCCAGTTCAACGGAACTCTAAAAGCATTAAGCGACCAAAAGAAAAATGTCATTCACATGTCTATCGAGCAAAACGATGCCCGCCACTTTGGTGCCCTAGCACTACTATTTGAGTCCCTAACAGCTCTAATGGGTGAATACATGGAGATCGACGCTTTTAATCAACCAGGTGTGGAATTAGGTAAAAAATATGCCTATGAATACCTTAAAAATTTAAACTAAGCTGCCGATAAGTAGAGTACATAATTGACTGATATTTGGTTATAATTAACAATAATTGTTTCTACTCGTCATAAATTCGGAGATAGCAAAATGAGTGATGACAACGCAACCCTAGTAATTACCGACATCAACGCGGCATTGGCTGCGGCCGACAATGAAGCGGCCAGTAAACCAGCGTGTTTCCTAGTAGTTGGGGGTGAGTTAAATGGTACAATCTTTGATCTAAATGACGGCGAAACCGTGGTTGGAAGAAACCCGGATTGTAGCATTCCTCTAGACTTTAATGGTATTTCAAGAAAGCATTTTAAAGCAGTGATGAACGCTGGTGTTTGCAAGGTCCAAGATCTTGGTTCAAGCAATGGCACCTATGTAAACAATGCAAAAATAGAAGGTGAAGTAGTAGTTAATAAAGGAGACATGGTTAAACTTGGCTCCATAGCCCTTAAGTTTCTTCCTCAAGGAGACACTGAAAGACTAACTTATGACAAGCTACAAGAAGAGGCCAATACTGACGGCCTTACCCGTTGCTACAATAAGATGTACTTTAACAACAAGCTTGATCTTGAAGTTAAAAAATCTAAGCTTACAGGGACTCCTCTATCTTTAATTATTTTCGACCTAGATCACTTCAAGCACTTAAATGACAACTACGGACATGATGCTGGAGACTATGTTTTAAAAGAAAAAGCACAGCTTCTAAGAGATAATGGAATTAGAAAGCAAGATGTCTTCGCTAGATATGGCGGAGAAGAGTTCGTAGTACTTCTTCCTAACACAAACCTTAAGCAGGCCTTCGAAATCGCTGAACGACTGAGAAAGCTTGTTGAGAATCATGAGTTTGTTTATGAAGGCCAAAGACTTCCTGTTACGGCATCCATTGGAGTTGCTGACTATAGACAGGGTGTTAACACAGGTACAGATTTGTTTAAGAGAGCTGACTCTGCTGTTTATAAGTCTAAAGAAGGCGGAAGAAACCAAGTAAACTTCTTTAAAGCTTAATGGACCAATCAGACTCTCAAAAGATTCAGCTGCTCCCTGAGCATATTATCGATCAAATAAAGGCCGGGGAGGTCATCGAAAGACCTTCCACCCTTTTAAAAGAACTCCTCGAAAATTCAATCGATGCAAAAAGCACTAAAATAGACATAGAGATCTCAAGCAATGGCCTTGACCTGATAAGTGTCAGAGACAACGGACAAGGAATTGCATTCGAAGATCTAGATCTCGCCTTTTGCAGACACGCGACTTCCAAGATTGAACGATTTGAAGACATTTATAATTTGTTCACTTATGGCTTTCGTGGAGAGGCACTCGCCTCTATTGCATCTATTTGCAAACTTACCTGTGTTACAAATCAAAAGAACTCACCAGAAGGTACGATAAAAATATACGGTGGTGAAGTACTCACTCTCGATCAAGATAAAGAAGCACAGCCTGATTCAGGCACTAGCATGTTTATTCGAGATCTATTCTACAATACGCCTGCAAGAATGAAGTTTATCCAATCAAAGACTTCTGAAAAAAACCAACTGGATAAAATTGTTAAGGCCTTCCTACTGACTCAACCAGAAGTTAAAATCAGTATTAAATGGGATGACCAGGACAAACAAGTATTTGAGGCACGTGGAGAAGATTTAAAAAAGAGAGTTGAAGAGACTATTAAGAAAAATCGTCCTCTGAACTTGATAGAACTAAACTCAACTTACGACCAAGTCGACTTCACTGTATTTCTGAGTCGTGAATCATCTAGAGGAAATGCTGGAAAGTCTCAATTTCTTTTTGTTAATGGTCGCTTAGTACAAGATACTGCCATACATAAAATCATTCTAAATAGTGCCTACTCTCTTTGGCCACAGGGAGAGACAGGAAACTACTGCGCATACATAAACCTTCCCAGTGAAAGAGTTGATGTTAACATTCACCCAAATAAGATTCAGGTAAAGTTCTTTGAAGCACCTAAGATTTACTCATTAGTCTCTGGAGCTATTAAAGATGGACTCGCCAAACGCAGAGACCAGATTCCAGCAAGAACTTTTGAAACAACAGAGAAGAATATAGAGATGCCTGCGACATCAGGTCAAAAAGAGTTTAGAGATGTTGAATACCGTCAATACGACTTTGACTCTTCCAACTCATCTCTTCAAAACTACTTCGATAGACTGGATACAAAGATACCTAATCACGCAGATCAATCTCAAGAACCAGTTTTTCAGACACTCTCGGCACATGAAGACTGCTCGTTAATAAAGTATGAACAAAAGACCTTCATAGTAGATACTCCAAAGCTAATGAGTATCTGGTTAAAGGACTTACTCGGTAAAGGGGATAAAACTCCTATGCCTCTACTTGTGAGTCAGCCACTGAGACTGGAAAAGGTGATTTCTGATAACTTTATGAGCGAACTTTCTGAGGTCGGCTTCGAGATCGATAAAATTGGCCAAACAGATTATGTTCTAAGAACATTTCCACAGTGTTTGAAGAACTTCCCCTTTAAAGAGTATCTTGAAGGTTTCTTTAATCATGGAGTTAGTGAGAAGAGCCTAAGCTCATTCTACACATATCAAGTTCATGATCAAAAGCTATGGGACAGACATCACAAAAAAGCGCTTGAGGCCCTGTCGATAACAGAGCTATCTAAAGAGTCCGTCTTGGTTGAGCTCACTAGAGAAAAATTAAAAAAGCTTCTATGAAAAATATCGTTTGTATCATTTCAGGGCCTACGGCCTCAGGAAAAACAAGTACCTCTCTAGAGTTATGTTCTCGTCTAGGTAATGCAGAAATTGTAAATTTCGACTCCCTTCTTTTTTATAAAGAATTAAACATTGGAACGGCCAAGCCTAACCAGGAAGAGTTGAATGCATGTAAGCACCACCTTGTAGATATAAGAAGTGCTAAAGACCCTATAAATGCCGCAGATTACGCAAGAATTGCTCTTCCAGTTGTCCAGGACATTCACTCCAGGGGCAAGGCCGCAATACTTACAGGTGGAAGTGGATTTTATCTTCAAGCACTTCTATACGGAATGTTCGATTCTGAAACAGTTCCTGTTGATACTAGGGATCGTTCTAATAAAATGTATACTGAACAAGGTATTGAACCCTTCATTGCCATTTTGAAAGAACATGATCCAGAGTCCCACTCCCTCTATCATGAAAATGACCATTATAGAATCAGACGGGCCGTAGAGCATTGGTGGACCAAGGGTACAAAGTTTTCACTGGAAAGAGAGCAAATGCTCAAGAATCGAGAAGAAAACTCCAACTTTAACCGTCTAGGCTGGAACGTTTTTCATATCTACCTTAACCCTCCAAAAGAGCAACACTTTGAGATCATCCAGCAAAGAACGGGTGACATGCTTGAGCAAGGATTAATTCAAGAGGTCTCAGAGCTTCTTAAAAATGGTTTCACAGGTAAAGAGAAGCCCCTTCAATCAATTGGCTACAAAGAAACACTTCAATACTTAAATTCAGAGCTAGATAAAGAGCAGTTATATGAACGAATTAATATATCTACTAGACAGCTAGCAAAAGCTCAAAGAACTTGGTTTAAAAAAGTGGATAAAAATGAGTATAATCCACTTGAGGATCAACAAAGAATCGTTGATGATCTTGAAAACTTCTTAAAACAAAACTAGAGAAAATATGACCATAGAACCTAAAAAGAACCTTAAAGTAATCGTAATTTCAGATGGAACAGGAGAGACTGCAACTGGCATGACCAGGGCCGCTATAACTCAGTTCCCAGATAAAGAGATTTTTTTCACTCGCTTTAAAAACGTTAGAACAAAAGACCATATAAATGCCATTTTCCAAGAAGCGGCACTACACCATGACATGGTTGTCTATACAATCGTCTCCCCAGAACTTAGAGCACATGTTCAAGAGATCAGTAGAACAGAACATGTTCGTTCGGTTGACTTACTAGGACCCCTACTTACAAGTTTTGCTAATATTTTTGAAATGGAGCCTGATTATCAACCAGGGCTTCTACATGCAGTGAACGATCAATATTTTGAAAAGGTAGCAGCTGTCGAATTTACCCTAAACCATGATGACGGTAGAAATGTAAAAACGCTGGAAGAGGCAGATGTCGTCTTGGTAGGCATATCTAGAACAAGTAAAACTCCACTATCCATTTACTTATCGATGGAAGGAATTAAAGTTGTTAACATCCCAATAGTTATGGATGTTCATCTTCCTGAGAAATTATTTGAAATTGATCAAAGAAAGATTTTTGGACTAACAATTGACCCAGAGGCATTGCACCAGATTAGAACAAATAGACTGACTCGACTTGGTGTGGACCAACAGGGTGATTACGCTGACATTAGAAAAGTTGCCGAAGAAATTGAGTGGGCCAATAACATATTCTCACAGAACAAAAGATGGCCTGTATTTAATGTTACAGGAAAGGCCCTTGAGGAAACAGCTGCAGAGATCTTAAAGATGCTCAACATGCGCAAGGCCAATAGATTCAAAATGAAAAAGAGATTTGAAAAGAATAAGAAAGCATAAAAAAAGGGCCAGTTAAGGCCCTTTTTTGTTGTTATAGACTACTCTAGGAAAAGTCGTTTATTTTCTTTGATTTCAAATAGGATTTTTCTCTCAGTTCCCAGAAGAGGATTGGCAATAGTCCCCTCGTACTCTCCAGCAGGGATTCTCATATTATTGAATGGAAGATCTCTCTCGATTCTCTCCCCGTCCACTTCAAGAATTAGCTTTGAGCCAGAGGTGAAGTTTTGAGAAGTGCTCAAAAGTCCTACGTTTTCTTTTTCCAAATCCGGTATAACAAGATTAAGGCTTGGTTGTTCTGCCGTTAATGAGAACTGCTTATCAAATTGGAATTTCTTATAACCTTTTTTCCTCACGGCAACATTGAAACTTTTATTCAAAGGTACTTGGGCCTTTATACCCTGAGTCTGCACTAACTGATTATTTATATAGATACGCATTCCAGAGTCTAAATTACTAAAGCGAACACTTCCTTGAGTGGTAACTTCTTTTTTAATAGACTCTAGGTCATCATTGGCAACATTTCTGTTTTGCTCTACTTTTGAGCTGCTTGAAAGACCTAACGTTTCTAAAACAAGACTTTGGTTTGTGTATATAAATCCTGCAAGGGCCATGCATGCAACTATCTTAACAATTGGCTGGCTGCCCTTACCTTCACTTTTTTTCTGTCCTTGAGAGGAGACTTTTCTTCTAACAGTAGACTTCCCAGAGCTTTCGGCCCTACGCTTTCTAACTCTAGTAGTTGTTTCTGTTCTACCACCCTCAACGCTTCGAGGTCTTTGCCTTGCTACTGTTTGTCTTGAAGTTGCACCACTAGAGGCACGAGCTGCAGTAGTTTTAATTCTCGCATTAGATTTAGTTCCATTGTCGAGTTGTAGTTCTTCACCGACATTAACTGTATGACTTTTCTTCTCAAAACCTAAATCGAGCTCGATCTTTCGAGTTGAAGTAGCTTCATCAACAGACGAGTTGGCACTTGAAGTCGACTGTCCTTCACCAGTACCTTTTGAAATGTCGTCAATGTATGGCTTAATATCAATCTTTCCATACTCAACGAACTTTTCCTTATCTTTTGTAATCTCTTCTTTAAATAATTGATTTGCAAAATAGCCTAGATCGGTTGCATTAAAGTCTGGATAATTAGAATAAAGGAACTTAACCAAGGCCCTATTGAACTTATCCATGTTTTCAAAACGTTGATTTCTATCTTTGGCCAATGCCTTTAGAACAATTTGATCCAACTCTTTAGGTACATTTGGATTGATTGAACTAGGAGCTGGAACTTTACATGCTTGAATCTGTTTAAGTACCGCCAAGTCATTTGATGCTTGGAATAATTTCCTACTACACAATAATTCCCAAAGAGTAATTCCAACTGCAAATTGGTCATAGCGATGATCAAGCTCTAGTCCATCTAAGTACTCTGGAGCAAGATATGAGAGCTTACCTTTAATAGTTCCGGCCTGTGTGGCCTCACTATTTGAATCGGCCTTCGCAATACCAAAGTCGATAACCTTTACGGCCCCATCATAGGTTAGCATTATGTTGTGTGGGGAAATATCTCTGTGAACAATATTAAATGGTTTACCAGTTAATTTATCAGTAAACGTATGAGCGTAATGAAGCGCTTGGCAAACCTGTGAAGTGATATAAGTAGATATCTCTACTGGGAATACGAAGTTTTTTGCCTTTAGACGGTCAAGGTATTGTTTAAGGTTGGCGCCGTCTACATACTCCATCGCAGTGTAGAGTTGATCTTGAACCATACCATAGTCGTACATTTGAGCGATATTTGGATGAAGTAGACCAAAGGTCACCTTTAGTTCATCTTCAAACATCTGAACGAATGATGGATCTTTTGAAAACTGTGCCTGAACCATTTTAATGGCAACAATCTTATTGGCCTGCTCGCCAAGATATCTGGCCCTACAAATTTTGGCCATTCCACCATCTACCAAGTGGTCTAAAATTAAATATTTTCCGAATCTTTCGAAATCACTCATAAAAAAACCTCAGTTTCTTATCGGAAAACTGACAAATTTCTTTAAGTCAAACTCACCTTAATATATAGGTGTAAGTGACTAATTTTAAATAACTTTAAAGAATATCTCTTTGTTCAAAGCCAGGGATAAAGATAGAAAGTTCATCAAGCTTACCCATTGATCTATCACAAAGTCCTTTAACCACATGACCTTTGAAGTTCATCTCTGAAGCGATGAAGTGCTCCTGGAAGTTTCTTTTAAAAGATGGAATCTCAATAATCTCTCTATTAGGCCCTCTTAGTTGTTCAACAACAGAGGCGTGATTAATATCTTTAGTGGGATTTCTATAAAGCATGACAACATAAAATTCGTCACATGCTAGCGCTTGGTTTTCATTGTTGCCCATCCAGCTATAAAAAGGAGAGCCTTTTTCAACCTCTCCTATCAAAATCTCGTAATAGATATTGGCACCCTGGAAAAAGGAAACTTTTTTAAAGTTTAGACGATCATCCCATGTTTTATCTTTATAAACACCGCCAGGGACAATGACTTCATTTGTTTGAACTCTATTTTGTCCTCTATAGGTTCCAGCACAGCTTGTTACAAACATGATACATAAAGTAATAAAAGCTGAACCCATCAAATATTTCATTTTTTCTCCAATTGCGTCTGATCTATATATTCAATTATCTCTTGAAAAACTTCTGTTGCGCAAGTCTCATTTAAAATGTCGTGCTTGGCCTCATCATAGAATACTTTTCTGGCAAGTGTCTTTGACATGGCACCAATAAAGAGCTCTGTTGCATCATTGTCCACAATCTTATCCTGACCTGAGAGTATGAATAAGGTGGGAGTTTGAAGGTAATATGCATATGACATCATGACAGAGCTATTTTGAAGTATCGCCCGCGCCATTGAAGTCGTAATAAACTGGGAATTTAGGTGATCACCATCAAAGCTTATCGCCTTACTCCTATCATTTGTTAGGTCTTTACCTTTATACAAACTTGGAAGCCTGGTTTTTCCAACTGATTGACCGAGTACGTCCATAAAGTCGTGGGCAACTGAAGGCAGTTTTATTTTAGTTTTAATACAAGGATTTGTTAGTGCGACCGAATCAATTGAAAACGGTAATTGGT
>JAGSHJ010000029.1 GCA_023954595.1 Bacteriovoracaceae bacterium
AGTATCTTGACCTATATAGCTTCTGCATTCAGACCAGCTCTCGCTTGCCTCTGAGCCATTTCCAATTATGACATGATTGAGTGTTTGCAATAAACAAATATGTGCCAAGTGTTGGGCTTTGGTGAGCTTACCTTGTTTGATGGCCTGAAGGCTTTTTGAGTAATTGCCCTCAATAAACTCCATCATTGCCAAGTATCGAAATTGAATAGGTAGGGTGAAGTCCTTGTTGTACCTTGACCTTAGTAGAAGAATCTTCGCTAGGTCATAGTCACCGTTGATGATTGCGGCCTTAATTCTTGCCAAATTTTGAGCTAATTTCTTTTTCTCTAATAGAGCGCGGTCTAGGCTTCTCTCAACCAAAGACTCATCAGACTCAGGATATTCGAATACACCTCTATTTTTTTTGATATAGGACGGCATCAATTCAAGTTTAGATTTGTCTGCGTTTGTCTCTTTAGCATGCAGGGGTACCTGAGCTAGAAAGGCGAGTAATGTAAAAAACTTTATCATCTTGTTTAACCTATCGTTATTTTGTGTCGATAAATTAACCAATGAAAACAATTTTTATTCTATTTACGCTTATTTTACCGGCCAGCTCTTGGGCCTTGACTCCGCTCAAGGGGATTATCAAAGGCGACGTTGTTGAGACTATACAATATGATCCACTGGATACAGTCTTCAGTCGGAATTTTACAGATGCAGAAGTTGCGGCCAAGCAGAGTTATAAACTGAAGATGTATACTGGAATGTACGATCAAGCAGCAAACCTAGTGAACTCCTGCGACGTGGAACGCTTTTATAATTATCCGGCCAAGTGGAGAGAAGACAGTGCTAAAAGAAGTGTAGTTGCCACGCTTCAATACTTAGGACTTGATTATAGTGTGAGGGCGATTGCCAAGTATGCTAGAACTTTAAAGCTTGAAGATGATTCTTTTAAAAACTTGGTAGATAATCTAATTGTAAATAATTGCTCTGAAAATATCTCTGTATTTAGTAAAAAACTTCTCAGAAACAATCTTGAAAACTTCTATGAGGATGGTCTTGATTTTCAAACACCAACTCTGAAGGACTCACCGTTTTTCAGTCCAGAACTCGTTAATAAGAGTGAGGGGCTGGATGCAAAACGAAGAGAGTTTAACTTTGCGATTAAAAACTTTAGGGCCTTTTGCTCATGGGATGGAGATGTTGATAACTACGCGTTGTTGGCACCTTATCTTCAAAACCCAATTATAATGTCCCATGTGTTTAATCATCTCGAACGTAAAGAACTTGTTTGGGACGAAGAAAGCGAAGACCATGCTCTTGTTGAGAATAAAGACAGTGTAATGGTGGCATGTGAAGACTTAGTATGTCGGAGAAGAAACTACCCAGCGTTTACAAGGCTTTTTCCTAGAATGGTGGGAGCAGCAGAGATTCGTGATGATCTGAAAGTTCTTTATTGTAACCACTTCCGAGACACGAGCATAAAATCTCAAGGAGCTAGTGAGACGATTAAAGAGTGGATGAAAAAACAAACGCTTGAAGAGACTAGGCTTGAAGCGATGTATTTTGTATCCCTTCTAACTGGCATTTCAGATCCTTTCTTCTCTGCAGAGACCTTTGTTGATCTTAGAATAATGTATTCCCAAACCTTTGAAGACAGGTGGGATGAATGGTCAAAAAATAAAACTGAACAATTAGTTCTAGATCTTCTTTATGAAGAATCACTTTTTGTAGACCTATCTCCTGCTGATGAATATCAAAAAGCGGCCGGAGAGCTTGGACTTGTTTTTGACTTCACATTGGGAGAGTTGGATAGAGAGCTTAAAATAGTAGATAAAATCTCAGCTAGCTTTCACTTAGAATTTCCTAAGAGCTATTTTAGGTGGATAAGGAATGCCTACATTAGAGCAGGTAATGTAAGTAACTATAAAAAATTAGAAGATTTGGAAAAAAAGTTTGCGACTTATATTGATATTCAGTTGGAAAACAAGAAACAGCTCTTTAAAATTCCTGTCTGGAATGAGAAGTTTTCTTCAATTTTGGCCAAGCAGTTAATAGAGCAGCTGGTTTCATATAAGGGGCAGGGTTTCAAAGGCCTGTCTCATCGCAAAATTAAGGTGCCTATAAAGTTTCGCTTTGGCTTATTCGCTCTAAAGTACTTGAGAGAAAAATATAAAGCAAAATATTCTAGCAAGCCTTGACTTTCACGAGTTAGGAACCAACTTTTGATCTGTAATAATAAACCGAAGGACTCACTTGAGTAGCGATAATAAAGACAATAAAAACAGTTTGGAGGGCGAAGTTCTTGGCCCTGAAGAGCAAGATGAAGTATTTGAGGAGCTAGGCGAGGAATTAGCAGGCCTTGCATCCAACTCCGATCAAACTGAACAAGAGCAAATAGAGATTCTGGAGGAGCTTCTTCCCGCTGTGGCCTCAAGTAAAGAGCTAGCAAAGACTCCGTCACCAAAGTCCAAAGATCCTCTATATCAATACATTAAAGAAATAAGCCAATACCAATTACTTGAAAAAGATGAAGAGGCAAGACTTGTAAAACAACTTGCTGAGACTGGTGATATTAATGCTGCAAAAAAGCTTGTAGTCGCTAATCTGCGTCTTGTGGTCAAGATTGCTATGGAGTATCGAAACGCTTATAAAAATATCATGGACCTAATCCAAGAGGGAAATATTGGATTGATGAAGGCCGTGTCTAAATATAATCCTGAAAAGGGTGCGAAGCTTTCTTACTACGCTAGTTGGTGGATTCGCTCATATATATTGAAGTTCATTTTAGATAATTTCCGTCTAATTAAAATTGGAACGACTGCTGAACAAAAGAAGTTATTTTATAATTTGATGCGTGAAAAAGAGCGTCTGTTAAATCAAGGTATCGAGCCAGAGCATAAGCTACTAAGTGAGAACCTTGGAGTCTCTGAGAAGGCCGTAAAAGAGATGGACCTAAGGCTTAGCTCTAGTGGAGCTGAGATGAGCTTAGATCAAAAACTAAGTGATGAAAGTGGCTCATCTAGTTTTCTAGACACTTTGGAAGGCTCGGATATTCCTATTGATGAAAATCTTGGTCACCTTGAGTCATTAGAGATTTTGGAAGATCAATTAAAAAACTTTATAGAAGAATTGAAACCACGAGATAAAGAAATCTTTAAAAAACGCCTTCTTAGCGAAGTCCCACCTTCGCTGCAGAGCATTGCTGATGGCTATGGTGTCTCTAGAGAGAGAATACGCCAAATTGAGGCAAGGCTTATCGAGAAATTAAAGGTTTACATGTCCGATTATTTAGGCTAAAAGTAGCCCTTAAAATAAAAATCTTGTTAAGATTGATTTAAATTTAGATCAACCTTATCTCGGTTACAAAGGTAAATTTGTTACTTGGAAAGGAGAAAAACATGCTAACAAAAGAAAAAACAGCTGAAATCGTTAATAAATTCGGTGGAAGTGAAAAGAACTCTGGTAAAGCTGAAGTTCAAATCGCACTAATGACTGAAAGAATTAGCTACCTTACAGATCACTTTGGTGATCACAAGTTGGACCACCACTCAAAAAGAGGTCTAATGAAGTTGATTGGTAGAAGAAGAAGAATGCTTCGTTACCTAAACAACAAAGATGCTGATAGATATCAAGCAGTAATTAAAGAGCTAGGTCTTAGAAAATAAAAAATAAGGGAGTCGAAAGACTCCCTTTTTTCTTTCAAAAGTGACCAGTATTTAATAAAATTTTTCTGACAAGGTGGCGGATTTTTAGAGCAGCTTTAAAGGATATATGGCCTAGGAACCAATTAAAAGCGTTTCCAGACTTTATATCTTTTAAATCTGTATTTATCTGTCCTCCTTTGTCATTAGATATAATTTTGACCGAAATTGTGAATCCAAAATAGAGTTCATAAGCTTGGTCGTGACAAGTTCAAGGAGAAAACATGTTGAACAACAAAAAAGAATTCACCATTAATTATGGTGGAAAAGACATCACACTAGAGACTGGCAGATTTGCTAAGCAAGCTGACGGCTCTGTAATGGTAACTTGTGGTGGAACACAAGTTCTAGTAACTGTAGTGAGTGCTCACGAAGTTGCTGATGGGCAAGACTTCTTCCCATTAATGGTAGATTACAAAGAAAAATTTCCTGCTGTTGGTAAATTCCTAGGTGGATTTATGAAGAGAGAGGGAAGACCTTCTAACGACGAAATCCTTCTTATGAGAATGATTGACCGTCCTCTTAGACCACTATTCCCTGAAGGTTACATGTGCGAAACAATCATCATGGCACAAGTTCTTTCTTACGATGGTGAAAATGATCCTCAAGTTCTAGCTGGTCTAGGTACAACTGCTGCACTAGCTGTTTCTGATATCCCATTCAGTGGCCCTGTAGGTTTCTGTAAAGTTGGTCGTATCGACGGCAAGCTTGTACTTAACCCAAGCAGAGATCAGTGGAAAGATTCTGACATTGAACTAGTACTTGCTGCTTCTAAGAATGCAATCTTAATGGTTGAAGGTGAAGCGGACGAAGTAAGCGAAGAAGAAATGATGGAAGCTCTTAAGTTTGGTCATGAGAGCATCAAAGAGTTCTGTGGTCTTCTAGACACTATGGCGTCTGAAGCTGGTAGAGCTAAAAGAGAGTGGGCAGCTCCTGTTGCTAACGAAACTCTTGACAAGAAAATGGCTGACTATAAAGAAGACGTTCTTTCTTGTTTGAAAATTAATGAAAAGCAAGCTCGTTCAAAAGCTATTAAAAAACTTACTAAGAAAGTTGCTGGCGACATTGAGGCCAACAGAGAAGCTTTTGGTGTTAGTGAAAAAGACAGTGCTGGTAAGGTTGCTTACCAAGCAGTTGATGATCTTGTTTATAACATTATGAGAACTGACATCCTTGAAAATGGAAATAGAATTGCTGGTAGAAGTCTTACAGAAGTTCGTGAAATCGAAACTGAGACAAGTGTTCTTAAAGTTCCACACGGATCTTCTCTATTTACTAGAGGTGAGACTCAAGTTCTTGCTACTGTAACTGTTGGTGGTAAAGAAGGCGAGCAAATGAAAGATAGCATTTATGGTATCTCTTATGACAACTTCTACCTACACTACACTTTTGCTCCATACTCAGTAGGTGAAGCAAGAGGTTATAGAGGTGTTGGCCGTAGAGAAGTTGGTCACGGTAACCTTGCAGAAAGAGCTATCAAGAAAATGATGCCAGACTCAAGTGAGTTCCCATACACAATCAGAATCGCTTGTGAAGTTACTGAATCAAACGGTTCAAGTTCAATGGGTTCTGTTTGTTCAGGATCAATGGCACTTATGGACGCGGGTGTTCCTCTTAAGAAGCCAGTTGCTGGTGTAGCAATGGGTCTTATTAAAGAGGGAGAGAAGTTCCAAATCCTAACTGACATTCTAGGTGACGAAGATCACTTAGGTGATATGGACTTTAAAGTTGCTGGTACTAGTGATGGTATCACTGCAATACAGATGGATATTAAGATTGAAGGTATTACTAACGAGATCTTCTCTAAAGCAATGTCTCAAGCTAAAGAGGGTAGACTTCATATCCTTGGCGAAATGGCTAAAACTATTTCTGCAGCTAGACCACAGTTTAAAGAAGGTGTTCCTCAGATTAAGAGTATCTCAATTCCTAAAGACAAAATTGGTGCTCTTATTGGACCTGGTGGGAAAAACATCAAGGCCATCCAAGAAGAATTCCAAGTTAGTATTGAAATCACTGAAGAAGGTATGGTTAAGACACTTGGTACTGATCCATTAGTACTAGACGAAGTTAACAACCTTATCGATATGCAAATCAACGGTCCAAAAATTGATGCTGTTTACAACGCTAAAGTTGTAACGATCAAAGAATACGGTGCATTCGTTGACATTGCGACTGGTCTTTCAGGACTTGTTCACGTTAGTGAATTTGCTGATGAGAGAGTTCAAGACGTTAACGAGTATGTAAGCGAAGGCGACATGATTGACGTTAAAGTTTTGGAAATTGACAGATTTGGCAAGATTAAGCTTTCAGCTAAAGCTGTTAAGCCTTTGTCTAAAAAATCTTAGTCTCAGTAGGTAATTTCCGGCAATGACCAGAGTCAAGTCCACTAAAATTATCAAATCGTTTCAAAAGGGACCTGTTCGCAGGTCTCTTTTTAGTAATGGTGCAGTCAGTTTATTTCATCAATTTGATGGAATGGAGTCTGCTTGTGCCAATCTCTACATCCTTGCAGGTTCTATCTTTGAAAAACCTGAAGAGCACGGGATTGCACACGTTATTGAACACATGCTTTTTAAGGAAGAGAAAACTCATTCCTTAGTTAGGGAGATGGAACAAAAGGGTGCGCAGATTAATGCATACACATATAAAGAATATGTATGCTTTGAGCTGGAGTGTGCTGCTGTTTCTCTTGAAGAGTTTCTTCCAAAGTTTCTATCTTTATTCTTTAATCCTGTTTTTAATACGAAAGATCTCGCTTTGGAGAAAAAGGTTATTCTACAGGAGCTTAGAGAAGATAAAGATGATCACGAGACTGAAGGGCTTGAGTACATTTATAAGAAAAATTTCACCGACGCTCTAGGGCACTCTATAGGTGGGACGATTAGTAATGTTAAGTCCTTCACAGTTGATCAGCTTTCAAAATTTTATAAAAAGTTTTATCGCCCTAACCGTATGGTGCTATCGGTGGTTAGTGGTAGAAAGTTTGATAAGCTCGAAAACATTTTTTGTGAGCAATTTAAAGACTCCAAAGAACGGGCACCCTTTAGATTAAAAACAATTAAACGGTCATCTAAACTTAATCATATAAATACAAAGTTAAAACGCTCGATGGAGAGTTCCATCGTCTACTACTCCTTTGATGGGGCGAGTATTTTTCATCCTGATTATTATGCCTATATGGTTCTTGACGAATATCTCTTTGGGGGGATGTCATCGAAAATGTTTGATGAAGTTCGTGAGAAGAGCGCACTTGTGTATGGGCTTGGATCCGCAATGAATAGTTACGCTCGTGAGGGTAACTACATCATGATTTTTAACACTCAAAAAGAGAACGTTAAAAAACTCCAGGCAAAGGTTGAAGCAGTTCTTCATGAGGTTGCACTAAACGGTGTAAGCGAAGAAGAAATTATCTCCATTCGAGAACGTATCGCTCAAGGGTGGAGTCTTGGCTTTGACGATATGTTGGAGCGAAATGAGTTTTTTGCTGAGCTAGAAATGTTAGGCCACGATGACTTCGGCCTTGAAAGACAGATTGAGAGATTGAACAGAGTAGATTCAAAAGCTTTGCAAAAACTATTAGTAAAAATGTTAAACAATAAATTTAGTCGACTCGTTATGAGCGCATAGGAGAGGTTATGCCTGTTGTAAAAATCAAAAAACTTGAACATTTTGACAATGATTTAGCACTACCTAGTTACGAGACTGAACAGGCAGCTGGTGCTGATATTAGAGCGTGTCTTGGCAAGGGCGAAAGCATGTTGATTGGCCCAGGGCAGAGAGTTCTTATTCCTACTGGTATGGCATTTGAAATTGAGGGTGGATATGAAGTTCAAGTACGTCCTAGGAGCGGTTTAAGTTTGAAAACTGGCCTTCTAGTGGTAAATTCTCCTGGAACAATTGATGCTGATTACCGTGGTGAAGTTAAAGTGATAATGGGTAACTTTGGTGAGAAAGATGAAGTCATCAATCACGGTGATAGAATCGCCCAATTAGTTATAGCACCTGTTTATCAAGCTAGTTTTGAAACCACTGACGCCTTAAATGAAACCGCTAGAGGCGATGGTGGGTTTGGCTCTACTGGTAAAAACTAGAAAAAAGCAGTTAGAAAGGAGAGTTTATGGATAAAACTATTCAATACACTAAGACGAGTAGCAAGGATGAGGCCTACGAAGCTGTGAAGCAGGCAATTACTCCTGAGACTATAGAGAAGTTCAAAGTTAGTGCTCAGCTCGACTATCAGGACGCCAACAAGAAAATCTTGGCCAAAGGTAAGGGTTTTGAGTTAAAAATTGATTTTATGGATGATTCTGTAGGAATGGACCTGTCCTTATCTTTTATGCTGAAGCCTTTTAGGGCCAAAATCCTTGAAGGACTTGAGAAGCAGTTAGTGAGAATTGTTTAAGAATGCCAAAAATAAGAATATTACCTAAAGACATCGTAGTTGATGTAGATAGTGAACAAGATTTATTTGCCCAGCTAAAGGAAAAAGGAATCCATATAAATTCCACCTGTGGCGGTTGCGCCAGTTGTGCAAGATGTACTATCACTGTTGTTGAAGGTGAAGAAAATTTAAACGAGATACCATTTGAGGAAAAACAGTTACTAGGAAATGTTTTTCATATTACAAAAGAGAGACTTGCATGCCAAACGAAGGCAAGCGGTCCAATAACCATCGATATATCTATGCATGAACAACCAAAAAAGACCTCTGTCGTAAAAAGACGCAAGAAAGAAGAAGTTACTAAAATTATCTCGGAAAGAATTGAGAAGAGTAAAGAAAAGCGTAAAGAACGTCCAAAGAAGCTAGGTGGATCTAGGAAGCCTAGGGCCTTTGATTATAAAGATGATAAGGAGTTTCAAGATGAGTAACACCACAACCAAAGCGGTTGATTCGGATTCCAAGGCCTCGAGCCGGTTTCCTTCACAAATTAAGTACATTGTTTGGAACGAAGCATGTGAGAGATATAGCTATTATGGGATGAGATCTATCCTAGTTATATTCTTAGTTCAGTACCTACTAATTTCTAAGACAGACGCAACAGCTGATTACCACCTTTTTGCTGGTGCATGCTATTTGTTTCCTGTTCTTGGTGCTTATATTTCAGACCGTTTTTGGGGGAAGTATAAGACCATCCTTTGGCTTTCAATCGTCTACTGTCTAGGGCATTTGGCCTTAGCTCTATTTGAGCACGACAAAACTGGTTTTTACTGGGGTCTAGGTCTTATTGCACTAGGTTCAGGTGGTATTAAGCCATGTGTATCCGCTCACGTTGGTGATCAGTTTAAGCCTAATCAAAAAGAAGCTCTTAAGAAAGTATTTGATCTATTCTACTGGATGATCAACTTCGGCTCTTTCTTCTCTACATTGATTACTCCTTGGACTCTAAAGGCCTATGGACCAGGTGTTGCTTTTGGTATCCCTGGTATCTTGATGGCAATAGCGACTTTCATCTTCTGGCTTGGAAGAAACGAATTTGTTCACATCCCACCTACTGGCAAGCAGCCACATGGAACTGGAAGAGTTCTAATGTCAGCTATTAAAAACTTCGGCCAAAGAGGGGATAAAGGACTTCTTGGTGGTGCTTTTAAAGATCATCCTGAAAAAGATGTTGAGGCTGTTAAGGCCGCAATGGATGTTGGTAAGATCTTTTTAGCTGTAACTATTTTTTGGGCCTTGTTTGATCAGCATGGATCTTCTTGGGTTCTTCAAGCAAAAGAGATGGTTCTTGATGTAAATATCTTAGGATGGCAAACAACTTTGCTTCCTTCTCAAATACCTGCACTTAACCCAATTATGGTTATGGGTCTTATTCCAATTTTCACTTTTGGAGTATATCCATTCATTGAAAAGAAATTGGGCATTGCTATGACTCCGCTTAGAAGAATGGGGACTGGTATGTTTGTTACTGCGATCAGTTTCGTATTTGTAGCAATCTTTCAATACCTTCTTGATGGTGGAACTGCAGTAAATGTTCTATGGCAAATTATCCCATACCTTATCATTACGATGGCAGAGGTTATGGTATCAATTACAGGTCTTGAGTTCGCTTATACTCAGGCACCAAGAAGTATGAAGTCTACGATCATGAGTATGTGGTTGTTGACCGTATTCTTTGGAAACATGATTACGGCATACATTGCTAAGATCAACGTTTTTGAGGGTGGAAACTTCTTTATGTTCTTTGCGATTTTAATGGCCGCATTCGGTGTTGTTTTCGCACTGATTGCTAAGAACTATCAAGTTAAGGATTACATGGAAGACGGAGACGTCGCTATCAATCCTGACAACGAATTGAACTAAAAAACTAAGGCCCTCAATTGAGGGCCTTTTTTTTTGTTTAAAGTTTTACTTCAGGGAAAGGGCTTGAAAGGCCACCAACTGCATCAAAGTAATTCAGAGTTTCATAGCATTGAGTTGCATGAAAAACTCCAGCTGTATCAAAGAAGTCATCCCAATCTCTTACAGTGTTCCAGTTTTCACTATCTGTATTTACCTGATCCGAATCGATGTATTTTGTAGCTGCATCATGGTCACTAATGTACTCCATAATAGCATTAGAGTTCGTAGGATACTTTCGGTCCCATTCTCTAATAAAGAGCCTTATTTGTGCTTTAGTATCAAAAGCGTCATCAAGACATTTAAAGCTATAAGTTGCAGTCGTGTAATATGCACTTCTAAAAGGATTTTCTGCATATGCTATCGCGTCCAATTCTTCACCAGCAAGTAGTTCTGTTCCACTAGCATTTAATTGAAAGGTAGTTGCTCCAATAGGACTAAACCCAGTAGATCGGAAGGTTTCAATGTTATCGCCTTCGAAATCTGAACTCCATATATCCGTTGCCCCTGGCTCACAAACTGTTGTGCCATTAGCCATGTACCTTGAAAAGTTTGCGATGTATCTGTTGTCTGAGTTTCTTTCTAAAGGAGCTTCAACTTCAAAGCTTTGAGAGAAAGCTGAAAGACTCAAGTTATCATATATCATTGTAACATTTGTAGGGGACTCAAAGAAATCCACTGAAGGTCCACCCATACAACTTAGATGGTCACCACCGCAGTCTGCTGTTGATTGTTCAATTTTTGTGGCCGTAAATGGAGCTGCCCTACATACTGCGGGGTCAACTGACTCATCACTTGCATCAAGTTCAAGTTTAACAGTTGTAATAGTGCCTTCATCACAGTTCTTAGCGTAATCTTCATCGTCGGTGTAATCATACTTACATGTCGGTGCTTCGAAGAGCTGGCCACTAAGGTGAGAACTGTCGGTTCCTGTTCCGGAGCCACCGCCGTTATCATAGTCTTCCCAAAGGGTTCCACAAAGAGAAGAACAGTCGTCATCATCGCAGCTAATTTCGTAGACTATTTTTTGGCTGTTACCAATTGGCCGCTCTAAAAATCTAAGAGGAGTGTATGTGTAGTACTCACACATATCACCATCGCCTTCAAATTTAAATTTTGCGCCATTGCTATAAAGGTCTAGTTCTCCAACTTCTAGTACACAGTCCTGAGTATAAACATCACTGGATCTAGAGTAGTTGGTAGCGTTGAATCCACCTGTAGGAGCTTTCAATTCACAAGGCTTGTCTGAATCTCCGCCTTTATGAAGGTAGAAGCTCAACTCATCTGACATCTCATGCTCGAGCCGTATTGACTTCTCTTCAGCTGTTGAACTTTGTGCTGAACTAGAGGAGTTCTTTAGTTCCTCTGCTACTTCTTCAGTACAGCCAAAGGCCAAAGCGCAAATAGTGATAGTTAGGAGCCTGTTAAAGTTTTTCATCGCAAATCCTCATTTAATACTCAATAACCTCATCGGATGCAAAAAATTTTCACTTAAGGCTAATTCCATCTATTTTAGTTTATTGCTTTTATGAAGTTTCAAGTACTTAGCCGCTTTAGCTATAAAACTGAATAATTTCAAACTGTTATTTTCGATAAATTCATTTAAAATAGTTATAAATGAGTCAGATTAAAGTTTTTATTCTCCTAATTGCCCTATTTTTATGGCTTCCCCTGGACGCAACGGCCGCCCAATGGGCCCGTATATCTGCTGAAAAGGCAGTTCTCTATGCTGATGTTGAAATGAGCTCTCCAATAGGTTGGGTGAAGAAAGGTCAAAAGATTCGTGTAGGGGATGTGGCCAGAAACAAAGGCCGACTACTGCCATCTGTCTATAAAGGCAAAGTTGTCTTTGTAAAAGTTGATGATATTCAAACCAACCGTGATTTGGCGCTAATGCAAACAGCAACTGATCGAATAAGAGAACAGGTTAACAAACGAGAAAGACAAGACCGCATAGGTCTTGGCTACACTGGCTTCTCTGGAAGTCTTGATAATGGTAGCACCACTGGCGACGGGACGGAGAGTTTATTCTTCACTGGGGCCGGAGTTCATGGAACGATCAAGAAAGATCAAAAGCCTGGTGGATTAAAATTAAAATTTGATTATCTGAGTGCAACTAAAGAAAGTGCTACAATCACAATGCTTCTTATGGGGATTGATTATTCCTACGCTTTTTTTAGATCAGAATTCTTAGAGCTAGGTGTTTTTGGTGGTGGAACTCTCTCGCCATATTCTCAATATAAAGTGGATTCTCTATTCACTGTTAATGGTTATGGTGCTGGTGTTCAAGGCGGAATGGAAGTGTTTCTGAGGATTGCTAAATCCTTGGGAGTACAAATGGAAGCGAAATACCAATACCTTAAACTACTTGGTTTTGACCTTCCTGAGTCGACCTCTGAGATAGAAGTTCAAGATGAATTTAGCCCTGTGATTTCTGGCCCAAGCTTTGGAGCTTTCTTAACTTACGAATTCTAGTAAGCGTAAATAATGTCCAACATTTCGATTCTTGGGAAAATGAATCTTTTTAATAACTTCAAGGCCTGTGGTCTGAGCTTGCGCTCTTTCTCGTAGAGTCCTCTGAGATTATCATCTTTAATGTCTTCTGGAACACTATCGATACTATGTCCTAAAATTCTTTGCAGGCGCATTAAGAATAGCTTTCTATGATCTTCAAGGTATGGTGGAAGTTTACCCTCTAAGGCCTCAAAGTCGTTGTGAAGATATGCAAAGTCTTTATGACTTGTTTCGTAGAGGTATTGCATAATTAGAAAGAAAAATGATGCAATGTTTTGTTCAGGCCTATTCTTTAGAAGAGATATCGCCATTTGTATATTGTGGTATGCGGCCTCAACCCGACCGGCATCAAGCTGGCTTTGAAACTGAGCAAGACGTTCAAAGGCCTGAGTGTAATCCTCATCGTATTTATGCTTGTTATTTAACTTCTCACATTTAAGAGACTTAAAAACTTCTGTGAACTTAAGACGTTCACCCTTATAAAGTTTCGGTCCTGGTCCTGGAATAAATAAACTCTCAAAGCTTGCGTTATTGAAGGTTGCTACCTGAATAGAGCTTGGAGTAATGGTATCCATCTTCCAGTTTTGGCTTTTTGCGGCCTTTTTAGAGTTTGTTGTTGCAAGAGTTTTTAATACCTGAAGGTCGTCTACCGTTTTGGGATCAAGCTTTTTGAGCCTTGATACAACAGCGTCTCTTCTCATTTTACACTGATGCAAAGATCCATATGGTTGGGTCTGTTCAAGTGCTGGGTCCTTTAAAAGGGGACGATTATTAAAGTAGAGGTAAGGATACTCTTTCAAGTTAAACTTCTCTTGAAAAACTTCACGGCCACGAACATCAATACTTGCAACGTCTCCGTTTCGATCACTTAGATATAATCCCCAGTGACTCATGCTTGGATAGTTTTTTAAAAACTTTTTTACATCATGAATATCAGCACAATATGAAATGATCTGATAGGCGATAGAGAAAATACTATCTCCTTTTAAATCTAGATAGTTTCCATGTTTGTAATGCAAGGCCAGTGTCAGCCCATGCTCATTCATGGAAGTAACACCCGGAAATGGAAGACCTGCAGAACCGTAGCTGAAGATTTTTAATCTATCTTTAAACTCATAAAGAGAGCTTCTTTCATGTTTTTCAAAAGGCCCTGAAAGAGCGTAGTCCAATACTCTTCCGTGGATGACACCCTTTTTCTCATGATCGTACATAAATAAACTTGAGCAGCCCGGTATGACGCTCATGAGGTTTGGAAGCCATTTATTAAAAGATGCGACGATCTCAGGCAATAGCATTGTGAAATAGACGTCGTTTACAGGCCTTTCAAGGCCCTCAGCATACGCCTTAATCTCTTTAGAGAGATTAATATGTCCTCTGCTTTTAAGGTTTACGGCCATCTCTGTGCTTAATTTTAAGGCCTTGGCGAGAAAGTCTGCACGAGCACACAGACGGGTGATCTGCTCATAGATCTCCTGGTAGGAATGTTTGTCCTTCACTCCAAGAGCGTAAAAGTTTTCTTCGGGATCACCGAAAAGATGTATGTGAGCAGTTTCGTTCATACATCAATTGTAAGCGTGAGAGGCGATGATGCAAATTGAATTTTTTAACGATCCTAAAATAATTTTGGTATGCCTGATTTTGGCCAGTCTGAGAGTCTATTTAGAAGTTGTTGGAGTGGATCTTCAAAAATTACCAATCACCAAATCATTAGGCGAGAGAGGGAAAAACTTTCATCGTACAGGCCTGTGGGTAAGTGTAGGATACATTCTCCTTTTTGCTCCACAGACTCTTTTGTCTTAGCCTACGTAGTAGTTCACTAGATGTTTCTCCTTTTGAATGAAATCAAAAGGGTGAGAGCTTTGTTGTGAGCTTTTTAGGTTCTTTTCAGTACATCTAATGTGGATGTTGAGATCTTCTAGCTTTGAAGCTCTGGCCATCTCTCCGAGTTTGTAAAACTTGGATAAAAAGTGAAAGTTTTGTTTAGTAGTAAGTTTAAAGGTAGCATCAGCTTTGACTCTATTCCATACCTGCCAAGGATCCTGTCTAGATACAATTACAGATGAGAGAATTAAGTAGATGAATTCATCTGATTCAAAGCTATCACCCATCAATGTTAATTCTTTTGGGATTCCTGTCATAACAAGAATGTTAACCAGTTGATTAAGCTTATAAAATGACTGCTGCTTTAAGTCCTTAGTGGTAAGAATTCCTTCGGTCCATGAGAATATGTTTCGATAATCTTTTAGAAAAATACTCCCGGCATAAATCTTGTTCTGATAAAGCCAGTCCCTGATTGCGTTTTCATAAAAATGAGGAGAAGCAGACAGTATGAACGGTTGGTACTGTGATTCGGTATAATTAAAAAACAAATCTAAGCTTTTTTGCACAACTGGAAAGTGATGAATAGGGCGTCTTAGAGACTGATAAAGCTCC
>JAGSHJ010000120.1 GCA_023954595.1 Bacteriovoracaceae bacterium
AGAAAAATATTAAAACATTTGCAGATGGTATACGCGATGTTTGGGATGAAGTTGCAACTTATGCGAAGTCAAAACATACAAGCTTTGACAACGCATTCGATTACATCAAGTCACAACAGATTCTTTAATTTTTTCTTTTGAGTGCTCTAAAAGTCCAGGCGTGGTCATTTCTCTCATCTTGAGGGTGAGAGAATGATTCAATCTCTTCCCAATTGGATCTATCAAACTCAGGGAAGAAGGCGTCAGCGTCGTCGAAGCTCGCGTCAACTTCTGTCAGATACATAAGCTCTACTCTATCCATTGTCTGAGAGAAGATTTTATCTCCACCAATGATAGCAAGCTCTTCAACACCCTTATTTTGTGCGTATGAGAAAAGCTCATCAATGGAGCCTAAAACGGTAACACCTTCAGCGGACCATTCAGGATTTCTTGTAAGAACGATGTTCTCTCTGCCAGGAAGAGGACGTCCAATTGATTCAAACGTCTTTCTTCCCATAGCAATAGGCTTACCTAGAGTGTATTTCTTAAAGTTAGCTAGATCGTCTTTAAGATTCCAAGGTAGCTCGTTATTGATGCCAATTTCTCTATTGCGGCCAATGGCAACAACAAGAGAGACGATCATACACTCACCTTTCCAGCAATATGCGGATGCGCCTCATATCCTACAAGTTCAAAGTCAGAGAATTGAAAGTCGTCGATATTTTTAACGTCTGGATTAATCTTCATCGTAGGTAGAGCTTTAGGCTCTCTACCAAGCTGAGTTTCAACTTGTTCAAAGTGATTCTTATAGATATGGGCATCACCAAATGTGTGAACGAATTCACCTGGTTCAAGTCCTGTGACTTGTGCCATCATCATAGTCAAAAGCGCATAACTTGCGATATTGAATGGAACACCTAAGAAGATGTCCGCACTTCTTTGGTATAGTTGGCAACTAAGCTTGCCTTTACTTACATAAAATTGAAACATCATGTGACATGGAGGAAGTGCCATATTATCAAGCTCGCCAACATTCCATGCATTTACTAATAAACGTCTAGATGTTGGGTTATTTTTGATTGATTCAACAACTTCTTTTATTTGATCATGAGTTCTTCCATCAGCACCTTTCCATGAGCGCCACTGAACACCATACACAGGACCTAAGTCGCCATTTTCATCGGCCCACTCATTCCAAATTCTTACACCATTGTCTTGAAGAAACTTTGCGTTTCCAGATCCTTTTAAAAACCATAGAAGCTCAATGATAATACTTTTAAGATGGCACTTTTTAGTAGTAACCATTGGGAAGCCTTCACTCAAATTAAAACGCATTTGATGGCCAAATATAGAACGTGTACCTGTGCCTGTACGGTCGACTCTATCATCGCCTTCAGTATAGGCCTTTCTCATTAGGTCTAAATATTGCTGCATTATCGTTCTCCTTCCTTCTCTCAAGTCTTGTGTGTATAATCAAATGGTAGCAGAATGAAAATGCAATGTTAATCAATCAATGGAGTTTACGCATCATGTCTAGCGTTTTAAGCGGTATCGATGTTTTGGAGAGCGATCCAAAATTACAAAAAGAATTTTCAGGCAATATAGGGCTTTTATGTCACAGTGCTAGTGTTAATAAGGACCTTGATCACAGCTTACAAGCAATGCTTAAAATGTTCCCAGGCCAAGTAAAAAAGATTTATGGCCCACAACATGGTTTTGTTACTGACGTTCAAGACAACATGATTGAAACCGATCATACATTTCATCCATTTTTTAAACTGCCAGTCTACTCACTATATTCTGAGACCAGAATCCCAACTGACGAGATGCTTGAAGGAATTGATCACCTATTTGTTGATCTTCAAGACGTCGGTACAAGAATTTATACATACATCTATACGCTGACCTTACTTCTAGAGAAGTGTGCAGACAAAGACATCGAGATAATAGTTCTCGATAGACCAAATCCTATCAATGCAACTGACATTGAAGGCAACATTCTTGATGAAAACTACGCAAGCTTCGTTGGCCGTCATCCAATTCCGGTTCGCCATGGACTAACCATTGGTGAAGTGGCAATGATGCATCAAAAGTATTGGGCGAAAAAGAAGACAAATGTTCGTGTGATTCAAATGAAGAACTACAAACGAGACATGAGCTTTGAAGATACAGGCCTTCCTTGGGTTATGCCGTCACCAAACCTTCCAACAGTCGAAGGATGTTACACATTCGTGGGCACTGTATTATTTGAAGGAACAAATATAAGTGAAGGCCGAGGAACAACACGATCATTAGAGATCGTAGGGCATCCTAAGATCAAACCATGGGAGCTTGAACAGCAGCTCAAAGACATGTTTAGCGAGAACAAACTCGAAGGCGTTAAGCTTCGTCCCATAAATTTTATGCCAACTTTTCAAAAGCATGCTGGAGTTGCATGTGGTGGCTACCAAATTCATGTAACCGATAGGTCTAAATTCAAATCATGGCATGTCAGTCAACTATTATGCCAAAAATTCTATCAAGTCTTGGGGGCTGATTTTAAATACAAAGAAGACCCATACGAGTATGAATTTGATAAAAATCCACTAGACTTAATCAATGGTACGGACAAAATTCGCCATTGGATGGAACAAGGTGGCAGCTTTGAGCAATTAATTGATTTAGAGATGGATGGCCGTGAGCAATATTTAATCCAAAGAGAATCAATCTTACTCTACTGATTAAAACGGGTATAATCCAAAAGCCTTTTTTAATCAATTACTTAGCAAGTAAATATTAACTTAAATTTTTCCTGACTATTCCGATAAGTGAACAGTTAAGGGAGTTTAATTGCTAAGGTTTGTAATATTTTTAACATTCATATTAGGCCACAATGCTGTGGCCTCTTCGAAGTGGACTCCCATTTCTCCGCTGGATTACTGTCCAGAGTTTCAAATTGAATTCACTACAACTCATGATGGCGAATACAAAGTACGTATTCCTACACCATCAGGACCACAAAACGTTGATCAAAAACTAGAAGACATTAATGATCTTTCATCCCTTACTGATATTTTGGTGGATGCCTCCCTTGATGTTTGTGCCAAAGACAATGTGGTTTTAGCTATTGAGAGAGATGAAATCATTTTAGAAGTTAAAGAGCCAAAAAATTATCACAATACATGTAGACAACCATATGACTTTAATCGTCCTTATATAGACTTCATCAAAGAAATGGTTGGAGTGCTGCAATT
The DNA here is from genome assembly GCA_023954595.1 of Bacteriovoracaceae bacterium. Taxonomy (GTDB): domain Bacteria; phylum Bdellovibrionota; class Bacteriovoracia; order Bacteriovoracales; family Bacteriovoracaceae; genus UBA845. The sequence continues at coordinate 3,213 of JAGSHJ010000120.1, forward strand.
TAGTGGTAATCGCTGCGACCAGTTAATGGCCTACACTAAGCTTCAAACTAAAATCGACCAACTCTCTGACGAGGAGCTTATTAAGTTTAAAAGACCTGGGAATATCTTTCATAGATTCATCCAGGCCTTCACTGGTGGTGATACAGACAAAATGATCGATCTGTTTGCAACTTGTGGTGGTGAAAAGTTTAGCCACAAGTTTGTAGAAAACCTTATATTAATCGAGGCAAAAAACTCATGCGTAATACCGGCCCCACCGGGAATTATGAGTTTTGAGGATGCCCAGTCTCTGGCACAAGATATTGCTTCGAATTATAAAAACATGGGCATCATGGATTTAAGTGATAAAACAGAGGAAATTACACACAAGACTATAATGGCGTTAACCTCCAAGACAATGAATAACGAGGTTGAATCTCTATTAGGTCAATTCGATGTAAATGCAGAAGAATTCATTCATAACTTGGATGCATATAAAGAGCTTAACAAGAAAAAACTAAGTTCTGAAAATATTGATTATGTTACAAGTGTATTTGCAATTGATGCAACTCTAGAAGTGGCCGACAAAGCACTGCCTATTCTTGCTAAAGAAACCTTTGCTCCACGTCTTCCAGTAACCTGGAGTGATTCTAAAAAAGAAGATTTCTTAAATCAAAAGCTTCTTCCTTCAGTAAAAGAGGTATACCAAGCATGCATGCAAGATTCATACAAGCGTGTAGGCTTCAACTCAGATCTAGATACTGCATCTAAGCTTAAATTACGAACAAGACTGAAAGAGAATTACTGTAAGCAATACCCAGAGCAGTGCCAGGGCCTTAGCTGTAATGAAAAAGTAAATATCATCGGTGGTAATCCTAATACGAAAGACACCCAAGTCGTTCAAGGATGTGTCATGAAGTCCATGATACTCAATATTAAACCGATCATAAAAAATGCAATCGCTGATCAAAAGGATACTTTTAAGGAGTACTTTGATCTAAATGATGCACTAACGCAAAAACTTACCGATGCCAGCTGGGATAAAATGCTCACCTGTGCAGATACTAAACTAGCAAATCACCTAGGAGTTGAACAAAGTTCCAATAGTGATAAACTTCTAATCCTTGAAGACAGCACTCGCCTTCAACAAGTACCAACAGATGTGTTCACACAAATTATTGGAGACTGTGGACAGAAGGCCGAAGGTAACGTTGCTAAAAACCTTTATACGCTTACTCTTAAAAGTCAGCCGACCCTTAAGCAATCTTTTGCATTGCGAGCTGGTGAAAAAGGTCCTTCAAAGCTCAATACAGTAGTCAACGATGTCATCGTTAGCGCTTATGGGCCATGTATGACCAGACAGGATAGGCTTGTAAAAAGCGGTGAGTCCTCTCTGACAAAAGTAGATCCAGTTTTATGTAGACCGCTTGTGGAGATGTCCGCGGCACATAAAGTCGTAGATAAAACACTCAATGATCTCTACAAAGATTATAAGATAGACAAATCTGCAGCTGCGAAGCTTACTCTGAAACAGTTTGAAAACTGTTCAGATGCGGCCTTAAATAAAGGTATAAGAAACCTTGGAGCTCAAAACTCCCCTCGCTCGATTGCATCCACTCAAGATGCAAATACGTACATGGATAAAGACCCTAGTTTTTTAAAGTGTGTTAAAGAAGCAATCGCTGATACAACAACAACTATTGGTGGTGTTGAATTTGACAAGAGTGCAGCGAGCATGGGTGATACAGTAAAGGACATCGAATACTTTAAAAGCTTAAAGTCACAAACAAATAATGAAGTTAAACAATGTTTTGTGGATGGCCTTAATAAAATACCTACATGGTCTGAATTTAATGAATTTAATGAGCAAGACGGTATAAATAGATTGAAAGATAAGTGTAGTGCCAAGGCATTAGAGTTCGTACTACCGAAGGTCCTATTGAAAGAGGCCTCACTTCAAATGAACGAAATACAATCACAAGGCCTAGTCAAAGACAATGCCCAAAGTGAGCAGATCATAGAGAATGCGGCCAAAATCTTAAAGAATAGATATAGTCTCAGATCAACTGGCCCTACTGCTGTATTTAAGGGTGCCTTAAAAGCACATATTAAGGCAGGTGGTACCCAGGATTCATTTATTAAGGAATTCAGTGCCGAGGTAAAAGACGTGGCGGTAGAGACCATCCACTCAAACTTGGCAGATAAAATTGTAAAAATGAATCCTCGAAAAAAATACCAGGATTTCTTCAATGCACTCACCCCACAATGTGTTGGTAGTTTTTTAAATCAATACGATGAACATCTAAACCTTTTGATAACAAAGATGAATGAGACTGAGGGTGAAGCAAGTTCAAAGACTGTGGAAGAGACAATTGTAGATATGATCTATAAAGGTCTTGAATACCAAAAAGGTCTCGGAGAAAGCGCATACAATGCAAAAGTAAACGACATAAAAGACATATGTACCTCACCTTCTCTATTTAAAACGCCAATGCAACTTGCAAGAACACAAGCGTTTGACTTCATTCTTAAGGCAAGTGTACAGGGCATCTTAGATGATAGCTTTATGGATGTGGCACATGGCCAGTGCCATCAAGACATGAAAGAGCATATTCCAGAAAAAGATTACAACGAACCAAAGCTTATGAAACAAATCGCCAAAGCATGTAATGCAAGAGCTCCTATAGAGTTAATCAATGCTTTTGGTAATATTAAGTCTCAATTCTTCATGAATAAAGAACTTGTTAAAATGCTAGACTTCATGCAATCGCGCCATCTTGAGATGTTAAAATTGATTCGTTCAGAGATCATTGACTCTAAAAAACTTGAAGAGACTTTATTTAATGATGATCAAATCATCTCTACTATTCATGAGAATTTTCTAGATGTGGCCACAGGAAATCCAGAAATTAAAGATGAGTTAACCGCAATAATCATCACCAAACTATTTGAAAAGAAAGGTCCTGACTCATTTGCAGACAACTTTGTTGGACTTCAACTAGAAGCAGGTCTTGGTCTTAGTGGCTATAAAACCGCAAAGGCACAAATTAATGCTAAAATGATCGACGATGCGGTTGGATGGCTTGACTTAGTCACAAACAAAAATCGCATACTTGAATTGAGTCATGAAGCCCTTGATGACAACTGGACTCCACATGAACTACATGGGCTATTTGCTTGGGATGAAATTGAACAGGCCCAAAAAGAGATGTTAATAGATGCAGTATACAAAAATGCAGTAATACCATCTATTACAGGAACTGAAGCTGATACATCACAGTTAACAGAAAAGATATCTGATCACCTAGGCACTTATATGTATAAGAGACATAAAGCGACCTTTACAATGAGATTGACTGAGAGAATCTCAGATCACGTTAAATCAGATCTTACAGACATCATTGGTATTGAGTAAAAATCTTAGCCCCAATCCCGTTGTATTTTGATTAATAAAGCAATCCAAAGCATCTTCTCAGAGCAGATTTAATTTCTTATGAATACGCCTCTCATGCATAATGGATAGGAACTGAAAGCTTGCCTTACTTTTAAAGAGTACTCCTCTAAATCCCCTCCACTATATTAAAAATTCATGAAACATCTTTAGATCATAAACATAAAGTTTACTCGATACTTAGTAATGCCAAGACAATCTTGACCTTGCACTAATTAAGCTTTGATTGTTGTCATATTCAGCTTTCCATCCACACAGTTGAGACAACACAGAAGTGGACAATGAGAGACAGATGAAAGGTTTATACCCTTAATAATTTAACAGATAGTTATGCAGACCTTGAATTACGTCTTCGCGAAGAGAGCTGTTATTTATAATGACATCACGTACACTACCATTAAAGTAGTGGGCCTGATTTGAGTTGTCCTTTCCATCATGAAAGCTCGTACCAGAGTTTTGAGCACCAATACCAATCGCCCCACTATGTTTAAAGATTCGGGTTGTGGTATTGGCGGATCCAATGAATTGAGCATTTAAAAAGCAATCAAGCCTGCCATCCTCACCGTTTGGTGTCGTGTAATTTGAGTAGTCGAAATTCCATGTTACTACATAATCAGTGTCTGGTTGAATGCTTTGATTTAGAGAAATAAAATCTTGAGCACCGTCTCCGTCGTCTTTCTCATTCCAGAATCCACAAAATAATTTGTTATTATCAATATAAATGTTCATTCCTCTATTGCCACCACCGTTTCCACCACCTTCCTCAAAAATAACTTGCCTTCTTGAAGTGTCATAACTTGTTCTAAAAGAAACTGTAATACTTTTTTCGGTCAAAGTTTGAAGGTTAATCTCATCGGAATTATCAACTTGGAGAAGGTTATCGATGCCATTGAAAGTGATTTCATCACCTACAAGTAAAGGTCTAGTACCACCGGCGGAGTGAACCTCATGCTGCACAGTTGACACTGATGTATCTAGCCACTGTTGAAGTTCTCCACTAAATGAAAAATCATTTGCATCAGCACCTAGCTCGTCAATTGTGGATGTTTTATCACTTGCGGCCAGGTTTAAGACAACATCAGTAAGTTCCGTATTAAAGTTAAAAAGCTGCCAAGGATCAGAGATAGCTACTTGCGACACACTTCCAACAGTATCCACAGCCCTAACAGACAGATAATAATCTATTCCCGGACTTAACACGAGGGAGGCTCCATCAACTCCATTAATCACCTGATAAGTACTAACATTACCCACATTTAGCCAATACACACTTTCAGTCCCGCCAGGTTTAGTTCCAATGGCAACTTCATAGTAGGCGGTATTAAATAGATTTGGATCAATCGCTTCCCAAGTTGCACTTGGAGACTTGTTAACATTTGCATTATTGTTGATGGCAAGGTTATTAGGTCTAGAAAGATCTTCTTGTGCCCATTTACCAAGTAGGTAGTTTTGAATCGTTTCCACAACAGTTTCATCTACCGATTGATTTGTAATCATAACTTCTAGGATTTCACCTCTAAAGCCAGCTCCATCGTCACTAGCAGTGCCATTATGAAAGTTAGTACCATCGTAATTGCCACCAACACCAATGTTTCCAGAATACCTTCCCGTATTGGGAAACAATCTTGTCGTAGTAACTACTTCCCCTATTGAATTATTATTTAGGTAGCATTTTAAACTTCCGTCTGAACCAGAGGGACCAGTGTAGTTAGAGTAGTCAAACACCCACGAAACAGTATAGGTTTTATTACGACTAATAGGAGTGCTCACACTTAAAAATGGTTGAGCACCATCTCCATCATCAATCACATTCCAAAAACCACAATAAAGCCTTCCTTCACTGAC